>JAILBQ010000087.1 GCA_024680815.1 Lachnospiraceae bacterium
TCGCAATTCTACAACACTCGCAATCCGCTAATTTACTACGTAAATTGCTACTTGCTCGTGTTGTTTGACGCCCAAAGTCAAATGGCTTTTTGAACAAGTTCAAACGCCATTTGGACTTTTGGCGTTTGTATCATTATATCACAAAGGAAGGTGTCAATGTTCAAATGGCAGACAAACCTGCCAGAAAATCATTGATAATAGTGAAGCAAAGGAATAAAATAAATATATGTACGTCAGGAATGCGAAACTTATTCAGGAAAAATACAGGGAATATCTGATCCCTTCAGTCTTATCTTCAGCGGCGCTGGCGGTGGCGAGCCTTGTGGACAGCATGCTGGTGGGGAGTCTTTTAGGGGAGAAGGCACTGGCAGGCGTGGGTGCCTGCACTCCGATAACGGCGCTGGGAAACGCCATGTTTCTTCTCTTCGTTATAGGCGGAGCCACCAGCGCCTCTGTCGCCATGGGAGAGAGAAAAACCGATAAGGCCAATAAGCTCTATTCCATAGGCATTTGCTTCGGTTGCCTGGTCATGACAGTGCTGGTACTGCTTCTGGAACTGCTCGGTGCGCCCATATGCTATTATATGTGCTATAAAGATGCCGCTCTGGCAGCAAATATGCTGGGGTACTACCGACCACTGCTTTGTGTCTTTCCCGTATTGTTTCTGACCATTGGTATCTCCCAGTTCATGAGGATAGACGGACGTCCCAGGATGGCTTCCTATATCGCTGTCGCTGCCAATATCGTAAATCTCATCTGTGATTATTGCTTTATCAGGTTTTTAAATATGGGAGTGGCGGGAGCCAGTGCCTCTACTCTTACGGGATATATCTTTGGGATATTTATGGTACTGCCCTGGCTGCTCAAAAAGGATAAATCTTTTAAGCTTGTCAATTTTTGGGGAGATCTTAAACAGCTCCTGCCGGAGGTCTTTTCCGGCGGCTCCTCCAGATTTTCCTTGAGTTTTGCGGATTTCCTTAAAAGGTTCTTCTTAAATTCCATCATTCTTTTTTATGCAGGAAATCCCGGCTTATCAGTATTGACTGTATGCAATACCCTGCAATTCTTCGTTACTTCCGTAACAAACGGGGGATCGGAGGCCTTTCTGCCCATTGTAGGGTCTCTTTACGGAGAAAAGGACTACTACGGGATAAAAGAATGCGTAAAGAGCGCTTTGAAGTTTATTCTTTCAGGGTGTCTGATAATGACGGTCATCCTGTTTGTGTCGCCTTCGCTTGTAGGGAAGCTTTTCGGACTTAACAGCCCCGACACGGCAGAGATTGTCCCCATTGCCTTCAGGATGCTGGCTCTGGCTTATCCCTTTATGGGTCTTTCCACGATCCTTCAGACTATGTATAACACCACCGGAAGACACAGGATAGCATCGGCGATGAGCTTTTTAGGCCAGATGGTATATATCTGTTTCTTCTTTACGATCTTCGGATGGGTAAATACCTCTCTGTTGTGGGCAGGTTTCCCGGCCTCGTATCTTGCCACCCTTGCGACGGCTTATATTTATATAAAGCATATACAGAAAAAAGAAAACATCCGGGGCTTTCTGCTGTTAAAGGATCCGGATGAAGGAGTGATATACAAAAATGTTACGATCGAGGCCACAAAAGAGGATGCGGCCGGCATCTCGGCCCAGATCATAGAGAAGGCAGCAGAGCTTGGGTTCGATAAGAACAAGGCTAACAGGCTTTCAGTTGCAGTGGAGGAGCTGGCCGTGACGGCAGCCGAAAATGTCAGGGAAGGTCAGGAGACGCCGCTTATAGATATCCTGTTCACCTTCGACGGGGATGAGAAAACCGTAAGCTTCAGGGAGAACGGAACCCCCTTTAATCCCCTTGCCGGGGAGGCAGAGGATGAGGAAAAGGGCAGCAATATCCAGGTCCTGAAAAGCCTTGTAAGATCGGTGGATTTTTCAAGGCAGCTTGGATTTAACACAACGATATTGCGCTTTTAGGGGGCGAAGGATGAAGACGATAAAAGAAAGGAGATACTATGTGGGACAGATCTTTTTATGAGGAACTGGAAAAAAAACGTGAGCAGATGTACTTTTCCGGTGGAAAGGACAGGATACAAAAGCAGCATGAAAAGGGAAAGCTGACCGCACGGGAGAGAATCGACATTTTAATGGATAAGGATTCCTTTGTAGAAATAGCGGGCTTCCAGATTTCCGACGTGCCGATAGAAGGAGTGCACGGAAAGGAGCATCCCGGAGACGGAGTAGTGACCGGATACGGAAAGATCAATGGAAGGATGGTCTTTGTCTCTTCGCAGGATTTCACGGTTATGGGCGGAACCATAAGCAAGGGAAATTCACGAAAGATATGTAATCTCATCCAGCTTGCCATAGATCATAAGGCACCGTATATTTCTTTGAACGACAGCGGGGGAGCCAGGATAGACGAGGGTATCTATTCCATGGATGCCTGCTCGGCCATATTGCACGCAAATGTGATGGCTTCGGGGGTGATACCACAGATCGCGGTTGTGATGGGACCCTGTGCAGGAGTCGCCAGTTATTCTCCTGCCCTTATGGATTTTATCATCATCCAGAAGACTAACGGGCAGATGTATCTTACCGGGCCAAATGTTGTAAAGACTGCCGTGGGTCAGGATATAACGGCGGATGAGCTTGGAGGGAGCCAGGTTCATGCCGAGAAGTCAGGACTGGCACATTTCGTATATGATGACGACGAAAACTGTCTGGCAAAGGTCAGAGAGCTTTTAGACTATCTCCCGCAGAATTGCGAGAATAAGCCTAAATGGAAGGAATACAGGAATATAGACTGGTCGGATCAGATAGAGAGGCTGATTCCCGACAATCCGAGAAAAGCCTATGATGTGCGTCCGGTTATATTTTCCATAGCAGATAACGGCTCCTTCCTTGAGGTGCAGAGAGATTATGCCAGGAATATCGTCGTGGGCTTTGTGCGGATCGGCGGAGAAGCGGTGGGGGTCATCGCAAATCAGCCAAAGGAGATGGCCGGGAGTCTGGATGGCAAGGCTTCGGAAAAGGCAGCCCGCTTCATACGCTTCTGCGACTGCTTTAAGATACCGCTTTTGGCCATGGTGGATGTTCCGGGCTATATGCCGGGAAAGGAGAATGAGCACAACGGGATAATCAGGAGAGGGGCGAAGCTCTTATATGCATTTTCCGAAGCAACCGTCCCCAAGATAACCCTGATACTCCGGAAGGCATACGGAGGAGCCTACCTGGCCATGAATTCCAAGAGCCTTGGTGCGGATTATGTCTTTGCTTATCCCATAGCCCAGGTGGCGATAATGAGTGCGGAAGGAGCGGTTGAGGTCCTGAAAAGAAGGGAGCTTAAAAACGCCGATAATCCCGATGAGCTAAGGGAAAAATTCAAGAAGGAATATGAGGAGGAGTATTACAATCCCTATTATTCCGCTTCGATCGGAATGATAGACGAGGTGATCAAGCCCTCGGAAACCAGGAAGAGAATACTTCAGGCGATCGCCGCCTTCCGAAACAAGGAAACGGTCAATCCGAGAAGAAGGCATGGAAACATGCCATTATAGTAACTATTCGGAAGCCCCTGTGATATGACCGAAGGTGCGGAAGGGGGGTTCTGAATAATTGTCCATAAATATAATCGCAAAAGGAGTATTTAAATGATCAGGAAATACCCTCTCTCCAAGGAAGAGTTGTCATTATATCTGGCATGCACATTGAATCCCGACAGGAAGAATGCATATCTTGTGGGCTGGAGCGTGGAGCTGCCTGCTGATACCGACAGGGACAGGATAAAAAAGGCTGTAAGACAGGTGTTTGACAGACACAGGATACTTAACGCGCGCATTGAATGTGATGAAAAGGGCCGATATTGGAAATATGACAGTGAAGAGGAGATAATGATCGAGCTTGAAACCTCTGAGAATGAGTCTCCTGCACCGGAGGACTATTATATCGATATGAAGCTCGACGGGGGAAAGATGTACCGGGTTGTCATAGTGGATACCCCGATATCTGTCGACCTGTTCATAATAGTTCACCATCTGGTCATGGACGGGACGGGCAGACAGGTCTTTGTCAGGGATTTCGAGAAGGCCTTTAAGGGCGAGGATACGGGAGAGCCGGACTTTGCTCCCTTCGAATTTGCCATACGAGAACAGGAAAATGAAAAGGACCCTGCATTTGAAGAGGACAGGAAGTATTATAAAGATTTCCTCTCGGGAGTAGAGTGCCTTTTTCCCGAACCTGATGCCGATGCGGAAATTGAGAGCTTTGATCAGTTCTTCTATCCTTTTGCACGGATAAAAGATGCGGATGTAAAAAATAAGAAGGGCTCAGCCGGAGTGCGTACAAGCACGATCTTTTTAGGGGCTGTGGGCTATGCGCTGGCCGTATTTGCCGGGTCGGATCAGTCAGTACTGGCTTCTGCGATGTCAGGAAGGACTGAGGAGATAAAAAACAGCTGCGGCATGTTCGTGCGTACTCTTCCGATGCTGAGCAATATAAGGCCCGACAGAAGTGTTGACGAATACCTTAAGGAACTGGACGAACAGACCACCGCACACAGGAACCACAGTCTTTATACCTATATGGATCTTAGCCACGAACTGGATCTTTCCTTAAAGATATCCTTTGCCTATCAGGGTGATATGATAAGCGACAAAGTGATGTTTGACGGAGAGGAACGAAGGATGGGGTTCCTTCGGGCGAACGAGTCGGATTATGAGATGAGGCTGTATCTCTGGAGAAAAAACGGGGAGTATCTTTTCGAGGCCATATACCGCAGTGACCACTATACCCGGGAGTTCATGGATTCTTTTTCGGCAGAGTGTGAGCAGGTGCTGCTGGAAATGTTAAATAAGGACAGGCTTTCCGATATAGAGCTTGTAAGTGAAGAACAAAAAGCGATACTTGACGGTTTTAACCGGACCGGACATGAATATGAAAAATGCGATATCGTGACCCTGTTCAGGCGTCAGGTGAAGGCCCTGCCGGGAAATACAGCAGTCATATTCGGGGACAAGAAATTAACCTATTCCCAGGTGGACGAGATTACCGAGAGACTGGGCAGCTGTTTAAAGACCAAGGGAATAGGCACGGAAGATGTGGTATCGGTGCTTATCCCGCGTTCGGAGCTGATCGTCCTTATATCCCTGGGCATCCTTAAGGCGGGAGCGGCCTATCAGCCGTTAGACCCGTCCTATCCACCCGAAAGACTTGGATTTATGATAGAGGATGCAGCCGCAAAGCTGCTGATAGCGGACAGGTCGCTCATGGATTGTGTTCCGGATTACAAAGGAGAGCTGCTGTTTACGGATGAGATAGACGCGCTTCCGGAAACGGAAGGGCTGACCGATACGCCGAAGAGCGGGGACAGGTTTATAATGCTCTATACCTCCGGGACTACCGGGGTTCCAAAGGGGGTTATGCTGGAGCATGGAAATCTTACGGCTTTTTGTGCCTGGTACAGGGATTATTATTCCCTTACTCCCGATTCGAGGGTGGCGGCCTATGCAAGCTATGGTTTTGACGCAAACATGATGGATCTTTACCCTGCTCTTACCACGGGTGCGGCGGTTGTAATAGTCCCCGAGGAGATAAGGCTGGATTTTAGTGCGATAAAGCAATACTTCGATGAGCATCAGGTTACTCACAGCCTGATGACCACCCAGGTTGGCAGACAGTTTGCACAGTATTACGAAGGAGGTTCCTTAAAGCACCTTTCCGTTGGCGGCGAAAAGCTGACCCCTCTGTATCCCGGCAAGAGCTTTGCCTTCCACAACGCTTATGGCCCTACGGAGTGTACGATAATCTCTACGATCTTTAAGGTTGACAGGCTGTATAAACGCGTGCCGATAGGAAAGCCTTTGTATAACTTAAGGCTGTATGTCGTTGATACTGAAGGCCGCAGACTTCCTGTCGGAGCGCCCGGAGAAATGTGGGTAGCAGGTCCCCAGGTCGGAAGAGGGTATTTAAATCGCCCTGAGAAGGATGCCGAGGTCTTTGTGAGAAATATCTTCGATGCAGAGGAGGGTTATGAGAAGGCTTACCGTACCGGGGATGTGGTGCGTATGCTGCCGGACGGCAATGTGGATTTTGTCGGCAGAAACGACGGACAGGTGAAGATCCGCGGCTTCAGGATAGAGCTTCCCGAGGTGGAAGCTGTGATCCGTGAGTTTCCCGGAATAAAGGATGCTACGGTCCAGGCCTTTGATGACGAGGGAGGCGGCAAGTTCATAGCAGCCTATATCGTATCGGATAAAGAGATAGATGTGGCTCTTCTGAATGATTTTATCCGGAGTAAAAAGCCGCCCTATATGGTTCCCGCGTCAACAATGCAGATAGACTCCATCCCTTTAAACCAGAACCAGAAGGTCAATAAGCGTGCGCTTCCGCAGCCCGTTTTTGATACACAGTCCGAAGCAGAGGAAAATCGTACCAGAACACTTTTGGAGGAGCAGATAATCTCCTGCATTCAGGAGGTCGTAGGAGACCTGGAGATAGGAGTATCGGGGAGCCTCGTAAATTTCGGGCTGGATTCCATTAATTCCATAAGGCTTGTTCCCATGTTTTCCGAACGCTTCGGTATCGAGCTTCCGGTGACGAAGCTCCTGGACGGGATGAGCGTAATCGACATCGAAAACGCGATCACAGCAAAATGGAGCGAGATAGTGCAGCATAAAGGCAGCGGCTCAGAGGCAGAGAAGCCGTCCCGTGTAAGGAAGGACAGCTATCCCCTGTCTTCTGTCCAGCTTGCGGTCTATTATGATGCGATAAAGAGTGAGGGGGAGTGCCTGTACAACATTCCCATGTGCTATGCCTTCGGATCGCAGGTGGATCCCGAAAGGCTTCAAGGGGCTGTCAGGAAGGTGATAGAGGCTCACCCTTATCTCAATACCCATCTGATGCTTGAGAAAGGTGAGCTGCTTCAGGTAAGGAACGATGAGGCAGAAGCCGATGTCGCTGTCCTGAGGATGAGCGAGGAGGAATTTAAGGTATATAAGGCAGGCTTTATCCGCCCCTTCGATCTGCAGAGAGGTCCTTTATACAGAGTAGCGGTGGTCAGCACCCCCAAAGCGGTATATCTGATACAGGATATGCACCATCTGGTATTCGACGGGCTTTCAAGCGGGATCTTTCTGAGGGAGACAGCTGCTGCCTATAAGGGTGTGGAAATAGAGCCGGAAGGTTACACATATTTCGATTATGTGGAAGATGAAAAAGAATTAAGAGATTCAGAGGACTATACCGGATCGGAGAAGTATTTTGAAGAAGCTTTCAAAAGCTTCGAGGAAGCTACGGAGATACCGCCGGATAAGTCAGGGGCGGCAGAGGAAGGCTTTATCGGCGAAACGGAAAAGCTCCTTCCTAAAGCTGAAATAGATACCTTCTGCAAGAAGCAGGGAGTTACTGCATCCGCCCTGTTCCTGGCTGCCGTATTTTATACTGCATCGAGATTCGCAGCAAATAAGAAGGTGGCCTTATCCACCATCTCCTCCGGACGTGACGGTCTTAAAAATATCCGAAGTCTCGGTATGTTCGTGCATACCATTCCGCTTATAATGGATCTTGACCGGGATCTTCAGGTGGACGGGCTTATTAAAGAAGCCAACGACTGTATGAGGAACGGGATAAAGCATGAAGCCTATCCCTTTGCCGAGCTGGCTGCAAAATACTCTTATCATACCGAGCTCATGTATGAGTATCAGGTCGGGGTGACCGGCACAGATGTCGGCGAAGAACTGAAATATGAGAGGATCCCTTTAAAGCTGGAGGTGCCGAAATTCAAGACCACGGTGGTGATAGGGGAAAAGGAGGACTCATATTCCGTCCTTGTGCGCTATAACGACGCGCTGTATACCGCGGAGTACATGGAGACCCTGGCGGGAGCGGTCTGCACCGTGACACTCTCTTTCCTGGCCGACGAGAAGGCCGACGTCAGGAGAATATCAATGCTTAACGGGGAGGAAAAGGAGCTTCTTAGGGGCTTCAGCTGTGTTAAAAGCTGCGAACCCGCCTGTAATCTGCTGCACAAGGCCTTCGAAGCTGCCGCACTTAAGTTTCCGGACAGGGAGGCATTGATAACCGCTGAGGGAAGCTGGACCTTTAAAAAGCTTAATGAGACCGCGAATATCATAGCGGGTAATCTTACAGCCAGAGGTCTTAAGATACGCGACAGCATAGTACTGCTGCTGCCGAGGCGCAGGTTCTATTTCGCTGCCCTCTTCGGGGCGTTAAAGGCAGGAGCGACCTTTATCCCCTGTGACCCCGAATATCCTTCTGAAAGGATAAGCCATATACTGGGAGATGCGGACGCGAAATATATCCTGACTACAGCGGATCACGCAGGGGATTACAGCGGGGATAAGGTTTTACTGATAGATGATATGATGGCCGGTGAACAGACCGAAAACCCGGAGGCTTCCGTGAGCCCGGAGGATCTGGCCTATATGATCTATACCTCCGGATCCACAGGAAAGCCCAAAGGCGTCGAGCTTACCCATCGCGGGATATGCAATTATATCAATCCGGATAAGGACAGCATCTTCTTTGATTATGTATCTGACAGGCTTGAAAGAATCGTGTCCGTCACGACAGTCTCCTTTGACATGTCTTTTAAGGATACGGTGGGAATCCTCTGTAACGGAAAGACTGTAGTGTTCACCAACGAAGAAGAGATGAACGACCCCAGGGCCCTGGCGAAGGCTATGGTGAAGACCGGGGCGGATGCCTTCAGCGCGACCCCTTCAAGACTCCTGCAATATATGGAATACGAACCCTTTAAAGAAGCGCTTTCCAAATGTGCTCTTGTGATCTGCGGTGGGGAGGCTTATCCGAAGGTGCTGCAGGAAAGATTATTAAGCTTAGGCATTCCCACGCTTATGAATTCATACGGACCTACGGAGATAACGGTCTCCTCAAATATGGCAGACCTTTCAAGGGCGGAGCATATAAGCGTAGGGAGACCCCTTCCCAATTATATCGAATATATCGTAGACAGCGACGGAAACCCTGTCCCTCACGGTGTCATGGGAGAGCTCCTGATAGGAGGCCCGGGAGTTGCCAGGGGCTACAGAAAGCTGCCCGAGATGACTAATAAGAATTTTGGGGAATATGAAGGATTAAGGGTCTATCATACAGGGGATTATGCAAAGTGGGACCGTGATGGAAACGTTATGATCCTCGGACGAAAGGACAGCCAGGTCAAACTCAGGGGCTTAAGGATAGAGCTGGGAGAGATAGAGGGGCTCATAGCAGCGCAGAGCGATATAAGTAAAGCGGTAGTTATCATTAAAAAACTTAATGGCCAGGATAACCTGTGCGCCTATTTCACGGCGTCCAGGAAAATAGATATTCAGGAGCTTAAGGAGGAACTTGGGAAAAAGCTTACGCGCTATATGGTTCCGACAGCATATCTGCAGCTGGATACTATTCCCGTTACTCCCAACGGAAAGACTGATCTGCACGCCCTGCCGGAGCCTGTGGCGGTATCCCGGGAAGAATATGTGGCTCCTGCAGGAGAGATCGAGGAGGGGTTTGCGGATATATTCGCCCGGGTACTCAAACTGGAGAAAGTCGGAGCCACGGATGATTTCTTCGAGATAGGCGGAACCTCGCTGGTGGCTTCCTCAGTGGTGATCGAGGCGGAGCGCAGCGGCTATTCCATAACCTTCGGCGATCTTTTTAAATATAAGACCCCCAGGGCTCTGGCGGCTTATCTCAAAGGTGATATATCCCCGGCGGAGGGAAATGAAGGGAAAGCCTTTGAGGAATATGACCATGCCGCCATAGCTGAGATTTTGAATAAGAACACACTGGAAGCCTTTACAGCCAAAGGGAGCAGACCGATCGGAAATATACTGCTTACGGGAGCTACCGGCTATATGGGAGTACATGTACTGGCTAATTTCCTGAATCTTGAAAAGGGGATCGCATATTGCATGGTACGCTCGAAACATGGCAGGACTGCAACGCAGAGACTTAAAAGTACCCTCTATTACTATTTCGGGGATAAGCTGACGGAGTTTCCGGAAGAGACCCGCTCTCAGCTACGAAGCAGAATAAGAGTGATAGACGGGGATGTGACAGATCCCGAAGCTCTTGAGAGCCTTAAAGGAGAGCCGATAGATACGGTGTTTAACTGTGCGGCCAACGTTAAGCATTTTTCCGGTGGAACCGACATTGAGGATGTAAACGTGGGAGGAGCGGTAAACTGTGTAAAGTTTTGTCTCGCGACAGGCGCGAGGCTGATCCATTTCTCAACGATCAGTGTGGCGGGAAATGTGAAGAATACGCCCGAAAACGCTTTTCTGAATCTGAACGAGAAAAACATGTATTTTGGCCAGAGCCTGGATAACCAGTACACCCTTTCGAAAATGAAGGCCGAGCTGGAGGTTATGAATGCTGTGGCTAAGGAGGGGCTGGACGCGAAGGTCATCCGTGTCGGAACCCTGGCCGCCCGCTTAAGGGATGGAGAATTCCAGATGAATTACCGGACCAACAGCTTTGTGGAGAGGCTGCGTTCATGTGTAATACTTAAAGCTTTCCCGTATTCGGCATTGGACAGACCCATAAGGATGGGGCCCATAGATTTCAGCGCAAGAGCCTTTCTGAAGCTTGCGGTAACTCCAAAGGAAAACTGCCTGTTTAATGCTGTTAATAATGCAGTTTTGCCTTATATCTCCATAATCCATATGATGAAGGAGCTGGGGCTCGAGATAGAATTTGTTGAGGACGGGGAGTTTGAGCGCAGGGTTGCCGAAGCGGAGAAGGACCCTGATAAGGCGGCAATACTACAGAGTATGAGCGCCTATGAGAGCCTGCATAATGACCGTTCGATGCGGGGGGTTGGTGTGGATTATGAGTTGACCACCCAGATCCTTGCCAGACAGGGCTTTTTCTGGCCGCCTGTAGACCGTAAATATTTTAAAAAATTTATCCAGGGACTGATCGGATTGGGATTCTTTGACAGCAGATATCTGAAGAGGTAAGGAAAACTCCGATCTGTTTTTAATCGCAGAAAAAATCAGGGAGGGAGTGCTTTGCGTATAGTTTTCATGGGAACGCCGGATTTCGCGGCAGGGGTGCTTAAGGCTCTTATAGAAGCGGGAGAGGCGCCCGTTCTCGTCGTGACCCAGCCGGACAGAAAACGGGGCAGGGGAAGAGAGCTCTCGGTCTGTGATACGGCGCGGCTGGCCCGGGAGAAGAACATTCCGGTTTTTCAGCCCGAGAGGGTAAAGCGGCCCGAGGCGGTGGAGGAAATAGCAAGAGCCAGACCGGAGCTTATTATAGTGGCGGCCTTCGGACAGATCCTGCCGCCTGAAATCTTAAATCTCCCCGAACACGGCTGCGTTAACGTCCATGCCTCCCTTTTGCCGAAATACCGGGGGGCTTCACCGATTCAGCGGGCGATAGCGGACGGGGAGAAGAAAACAGGCGTCACTCTTATGCAGATGGATGAGGGGCTGGACACCGGTGATATACTTTTGCAGGAGGAGCTCATTATTTCTCCGGAGGATACCGGCGGAAGTCTTTTTGAAAAGCTTTCCGGACTGGGGGCAGCTTTGATGGTGCGTGCCCTTCCTCTTATTGAGGCCGGAAAACTGAAGAGGACAAAGCAGGACGAAGCCCTGGCTTCCTATGCGGGGATGATAAAAAAAGAGGACGGGCGGCTTGACTTTGCCGCGCTTTCCGCTGTGGAGGCGGAGCGGCTGGTGCGGGCCTATAATCCCTGGCCCGGCACTTATACCGTTTATCAGGGGAAGGTTCTGAAGCTCTGGGGCGCAGAAGTCACGGAGGAAAACTCACCCGGGGATATGCGGCCCGGCACCGTGACAAAGGCCGGAAAGGATGAGCTTATTATTTCCTGCGCTGAAGGAAGCCTTAAGGTGACGGAGCTTCAGCTGGAGGGAAAGAGGCGCATGAACACCGGGGATTTCCTTAAAGGAACGAAAATATCGGTCGGGGAGTTTATGGGATAGGAGTAGAAGAATGAGTTATTATCGTTATTATTGGGATCCTACTTATGTGCTGGTTTTAATCGGCGCCCTTCTTTCTATAATGGCCTCAGCCCATGTGAAGAGCGTCTTTCAGAAATATTCCCGCATCGGAGTGCTAAGCGGCGCTACCGGGAGGGATACGGCGGAGACGCTTTTAAACCGGGCCGGAATATATGATGTGTCGATAAACGCCGTGGCAGGGAGCCTCACGGACAATTTTAATCCCAGGAACATGACCGTGAATCTTTCCGAACCGGTATACGGAGGGCGCACGATTTCGGCGGTCAGTGTGGCTGCCCATGAGTGCGGCCACGCCATGCAGCATCATAACCGCTACGCCATGCTTGCCTTCCGTTCGGCCCTTGTGCCGGTGGCCAACATAGGCTCTAAAATCGGCATACCCATCATCCTTGTCGGTATGCTCTTTTCCGCGGGGGGTGCGGGATCGATCCTTACCAATATCGGAATCTGGTGCTTTTCGCTCTCGGTGCTTTTCCAGCTTGTCACTCTTCCCGTGGAATTCAACGCCTCCTCACGGGCCCTTGCGGCGTTGAAGGAGCAGCATCTTCTGGAGGATTCAGAGCTTGCCGGGGCAAAGAAAGTTTTAAGCGCCGCGGCTTTAACCTATGTGGCCAGCGCCGCAGCGTCGATACTCACGCTTTTAAGACTTATTATGATTTTCGGAGGAAACAGGAGGCGTGACTGACGGAGTCAATTTAAGAGCCCTGGCTCTCGAGGTTTTGCTTTTATCGGAAAAGGAAGGGGTTTTTGCCCACTCTCTGATTAATGACACCCTGGATGCCCATTCCTTTCTGGATGAAAAGGAGCGCTCCTTCTTTAAGCGTCTGACCGAGGGAACAATAGAGCGGCGCATTACCCTTGATTATATTATTGACCGTGTCTCCTCAGTCCCGGTTCAAAAGCAGAAGAGTGTTATAAAACATATACTTCGCCTCGGTGTCTTTCAGCTGTATTTCATGGCTTCGGTTCCCCCGGGTGCGGCCATAAACGAGGCCGTGAAGCTTGCAAAACAGAGGGGCTTTAAGAATCTTTCCGGCTTTGTGAACGGGGTTCTTCGCGCGGCAGACAGGCAGAGGATCGATATTTCTTCGATAAAGGAGCTTTGGATAAGGTATTCCTGCCCGGAATGGATAGTGCAAAAGCTGACGAAGTCCCTGGGAGAGGAGAGGACGGAGCGGTTCTTAAAAGCCTCTCTTGAAGGCCGGGAGCTGTTTCTGAGACCGAATTCAATACGGACAACGCCGGAGGCTCTCCTTAAAATGCTTAAGGAGAGGGTTGGGGACAGGGTTCGCTTAAGTTCGGATAAAAGAGCGCTTTGCCTTAAGGACGCCGGTGCGGTTTCTTCCCTTCCGGGCTTTGAGGAAGGGCTTTTTTCAGTTCAGGACTTAAGCTCCATGTCCGTCGGCTTTCTTTCGGACCCCAAGCCCGGGATGCGGGTGCTGGAGCTCTGCAGCGCTCCCGGCGGCAAAATCTGCCATCTTGCAGAGCTTATGGGAAATGAAGGAGAGCTCACGGCCTGTGACCTTACGGAGGAAAAGACTGCGCTTATCCGGGAGAATACCGAACGCCTCGGGCTTTCCTCGGTTAAAACCGGAGTAAGGGACGCCCGGGAGTATGAACCTTCTTTCGAAAAAGGGTATGATATTGTACTCGCTGATCTGCCCTGCTCAGGGCTCGGGGTTATCGGCAGAAAAAATGAGATCAGATACCGCGTAAGGGAGGAGGATGTTTCTTCCCTTGTGCTTCTTCAGCGGGATATTCTCCGGAATGCCGTCCGCTACGTGCGCCCCGGCGGGCGTCTCGTTTATTCCGTCTGTACCGTGACTGAGGAGGAAACAGGCGCTCAGCGGAAGTTCATTGAAGAGGAGTACCCGCTTAAGCTTATTACGGAAAAGCTGTTCCTGCCGGACGCGGAGGAGGCCGAGGTCACTGACGGGATGTATATAGGAGTGTTCGGCGAAAGCCGGGAGTGAAGCCGGTTTTTCGCTGAACGGTTAACATAATATCGAGACGTGTATGATTGATCTGAAATCAATATTTCTTCCTGAACTGAAAAATATCTGCCGGGGGCTGGGGGAGAGCGAATATCGGGCAAACCAGCTCTACCGGTGGATTCATGTTTCCCTGGTCCGGGATTTTTCAGAAATGACTAATCTGCCGGCCTCTTTCAGGGAGCGGCTGGCAAATGATTATACCCTTACGAAACTGGAGGAGGCGGCAGTTAAGGAATCAGCCCTGGACGGGACGAAGAAGTTTTTATTTTCCCTCCCGGACGGCAACCGTATCGAAAGCGTGTGGATGCCCTACCGTGACTGGAATACCGCCTGTGTTTCCTCCCAGGTGGGCTGTGCCATGGGCTGCGCCTTCTGTGCCTCCGGTATTGACGGGTGCGTGCGCAACATGACCGCGGGAGAGATTCTGGAGGAGGTTTACGCCGTACAGCGCTGTGTGGGACAGAGGGTGACAAACGTTGTGGTTATGGGGAGCGGGGAGCCCTTTCAGAATTATGACGAGGTTTTGCGGTTCATAAGGCTTTTAACAGATCCGGAGGGGCATGGTATGAGTGTTCGTTCCGTTACTGTTTCCACCTCGGGAATTGTGCCGGGAATAAGGGCGCTTGCCGGGGAGGGTCTCGCGGTAAATCTGGCCGTTTCCCTCCATGCACCGAATGACGATATAAGAAGGCGCATAATGCCGGTGGCGAAGCGATATCCGATGGAAGAACTGCTGAGTGAGTGCAGGAAATATTTTGAAGCTACCCACAGGCTTGTGACCTTTGAATATGCTCTTATAAAGGATGTGAACGACTCTCCGGAGCATGCCGGGGAGCTGGCGGAGCGTTTAAAGGGCCTTCCCTGCCTTGTAAACCTTATTCCCGTAAATCCGGTGAAGGAGCTTGACTTTGCCCGCCCCGGCCGGAAAAGGGTGGTAAGATTCAAAAATAAACTTGAAAAAATGGGAATAAATGGTAGTATAAGGAGAGAACTGGGCTCTGATATAGACGGTGCCTGCGGACAACTGCGAAGGAGCAGCCGCATGGTTCGCCTATGATTCATGAGCCTTTTTCGCGGGCGGAGAAATCAAACTGCCCCCCAATGGAGGACGGATGCTTGAGTCATTTGCCCTGACGGATGTCGGGCGCAGCAGAAAAATCAATCAGGACTATGTTTTCTCATCTATGGAACCGGTGGGGAATCTTCCCAATCTCTTTATTGTGGCCGACGGCATGGGAGGACACAACGCAGGGGATTACGCTTCATCCCACGCGACTTCCCTTGTCGTGGAATATCTGCGCGCTTCCGAGGGAGATGAACCTATAAGGATAATCCGTCAGGCCATGGAGCGGGCCAATGACGAGCTGTATAAAAGCGCCCAGGAGACTGCGAAATACAAGGGGATGGGAACCACGTTCGTGGCGGCTACAATCGTGGACGGAAACTATCTTTATGTCGCAAACGTCGGGGACAGCAGACTCTATCTTGTCAACAACGATATAAACCAGATAACCAGGGATCATTCGGTGGTTGAGGAACTGGTCCGTTCCGGAAAAATCGGTAAGGACGAAGCCAGAATCCATCCGGATAAGAATATAATCACCAGGGCGGTGGGAGCAGTGCCGAAGCTGATGGTGGACTTTTTTGATATGAAGCTGAAGCCCGGAGACAGGATTTTAATGTGTACCGACGGGCTTTCCAATATGGTCGGCGACGCGCAGATACTGTCGGTTATGAACGAATATATGAGCGTTGAAGAGCAGGTTCGCGCATTGGTGGACGCGGCCAACGAAAACGGCGGCAAGGACAATATAGGTGTCGTTGTTATAGATCCTGACATCTGATAAAGAGGAAATACATGGCGCAGAGTAAGACAATGCTTTCCGATCGCTACGAGATCGTCAGCAAGATCGGTTCGGGAGGCATGAGTGATGTTTATAAGGCGGCGGATCTGAAGCTTAACCGCTTTGTGGCGGTAAAGGTTCTGAAGGCGGAGTATGCCGAAAACCGGAGTTTTGTTTCGAAGTTCCGTGCGGAGGCCCAGTCCGCGGCCGGTCTTATGCATCCGAATATTGTCAATGTCTATGATGTCGGTGAGGACGGCGGCCTTTACTATATTGTAATGGAGCTGGTGGAGGGCATCACCTTAAAGCATTATATAGAAAAGAAGCTTCGTCTGTCCTACCGGGAGGCGGTCAGCATCGCCATTCAGGTATCCATGGGGCTGGAAAGCGCCCATAACAACCACATCATCCATCGGGATATAAAGCCCCAGAATATCATCATTTCCAAGGACGGAAAGGTCAAGGTCACGGATTTCGGTATTGCCCGGGCGGCCACCAGTGACACCATAACCTCCAATGTTATGGGGTCCGTGCACTATACCTCTCCGGAGCAGGCCAGGGGCGGATATTCGGATGAAAAAAGCGATATTTATTCCATGGGAATCGTGCTGTTTGAAATGGTCACGGGAAGAGTTCCCTTTGACGGGGACACGGCGGTTTCCATAGCCATAAAGCATATCCAGGAGCCGATTCCGAGTCCCAGGGAATTCGTGGACGACATACCCATAAGTGTTGAACATATAATCTATAAATGCTGCGAGAAAAACGCGGACAGACGGTATGCCACAATGTCGGAGCTGGTGGCCGACCTGAAGCGCTCCCTCACAAATCCGGACGAGGATTTTGTCCAGCTCATACCTATGGGAGGGCTGCAGGGCGCCACGAAAATGATGACCGTGGAGGATCTTTCCGAGATAAAGCAGCGCACCGGGGTTATGACCGGTCTTTCCGATACCGATCTCAAAGCCTTCGGAAACGTTAATGACAGCCCCTATGCCGTGAATTACTATTCCGGTGAGGAGGATGCCGGATACCCCGGGCACGAGGAGGCAGAAGGCTTTGAGCGCGGCTATGACCGGGGTTATGAAGAGGATCGTTACAGAGAGGAACGCTACGGCGATAATCGTTACGGTGAAGAGGATTCCTTCGAGGAGATTGAAAGACGTCCTGTCATAAAGGGAAAAGCCGGAAACAAGGGATCCCGGAACAATCAGGACGAACGGAAACGAAGGAAAAAGTCTCCGGGGAGAACAAAGGCAGACTCACGAAAGAGGAGAAACGAGGACGATTATGCGGGTGAGGATGACGATATGGATCCGACCCTTGAAAAACTTATGACCGTGCTCGGAATCCTTGCAGCGATTATAATTATTGTTATTATTGTGATTCTTGTCCGCAGGATCCGCGGTCTTTCGGCGGAAAAGTCAGAAAGCGGAACCCGGGAGGAGCAGATCGAGACGGTTGAAATGATTAATGTGATCGGCATTCCTCTCTCTGAAGCGAAGAATGCCCTGACCGATCTGGGGCTTAACGTAACGAACAGCAGCCAGCCCTCTTCGGAGGTCGCAAAGGGAAATGTTATTTCCGTTACGGATGAAAAAGGAAAGCTTTTAAGCGAGGGGGATGAGCTGGAAAGAGACAGCGTTGTGGTGCTTGTGGTTTCCAGCGGAGAAAACGGTGTGACCGTCCCCGATGTGGTGGGTCTCTCCAGGGCTGAGGCAAAGGTAAAGCTTGAGGAACAGGGCTTTAAAATGGAGATTGCCGGAGATGATCCCATTATGGAGGACAGTATTGCGTCCCAGTCTCCCGCAGCGGGGGAAACGGCAGAGGAGGGCAGCACGGTTACCGTAACCTTCGGCACTCCGAAGACCGAGGAAGGCTCCATAACCGTTCCCAATATAGTAGGTATGACGGAAACCGAGGCCAAGACGGCTCTCACGGCGTCGAAGCTTTCTTTCACAAGCGTGAATGAGGGCAATTCCGATACCGTGCCGGCGGGGGTGGTTATGTCCCAGTCGCCGGAGGCCGGATCGAAGGTCGACGAGGGGGCAAGCGTGGACTTTGTTGTGAGTCTGGGACCCGCGGCTCCCGCTCTTTACGGCGGAACCTTCAACATCACGGCTCCTCCGGGATATATTGACGGAACCCAGGCCACAATCGTTGTGACCTCGGCTCTGGATAATTCAGTGCTCTACAACGGCCAGGTCACTTCTTTCCCTGTGCCGGTCGTTATAGCCGGTTCCCTTTCTCCCAAGGGTATACTGACGGTTTCATACATAAAAGTGACCCCGGGACAGGAAAACGATGACGGAACCACCAGCGCTCCCTCATCCGTGCCTCAGACCGAAACCCAGGAGCTCACCTTTACGCAGCAATGATAAAAGGCAGAATTATCCGGGGAGTCGGAGGCTTTTATTACGTAAAAAGTCCGGAGAGCGAGCTGGTTTATGAATGCAGACCCAGAGGCATTTTTCGGAAGGATATGAAAAAGCCTCTCGTGGGGGATATGGTCTTAATCGAAGAGGTGACGGACGATCATCCCGCCGGAAACATAGTGGAGATTGAAGAGCGCCGCTCAGAGCTTGTGAGACCGGCTGTTGCCAATGTTGATCAGGTTTTTCTGATTTTGGCCGTGGCGGATCCGGATCCCTCGGCCTTTCTTCTGGACCGCTTTCTGCTTCGCATGGGAGTGGCGGGGCTTCCCGTTATCGTGGCCATGAACAAGACAGACCTCGACGGGGAAGGAATATCACGGGAATTTGAGCATATTTACCGTGGTACGGGTATTTCTTTCCTTTTCTTTTCCGCGAAGCGGGGTGACGGCATAGAGGCTTTCAGGGAGAGGCTTTCCGGAAAGATCAGCGTTCTGGCGGGGCCTTCCGGGGTCGGTAAATCCACTCTTATCAATACCCTTCTGGGATACGATTTACGGCGTACCGGAGAGGTAAGCGAAAAGCTGAAGCGGGGGAAACAGACCACCACCAGTACGGAGCTTCTGGAAATCGGGGAGAACACCTTTCTGATGGACACTCCGGGCTTTTCGTCCCTTGAGCTTCCGGACATAGGTAAGGAAGAGCTGGGCAGCTATTTCCCGGAAATCAGGGAAAGGGCCGGGCAGTGTTTTTTTGCGGGCTGCGCTCATATTTCGGAGCCGGACTGCGCCGTTCGCCTGGCGGTTGAAAACGGTATGTTCGAGAAGCTCCGATACGCTTCCTATACCGCATTTTATGAGGAACTTAAGGGAGGAAGACGAAAGGGAAGAGCTTCGTCAAAAGGAGCAGGGTAGGAAAAAACTGTGAAAAAGGCACTGATTATCGGAGCGGGTCCCGCGGGGCTGACCGCGGCTTATGAGCTTTTAAAACGGGGAAAGGATTTCGAGGTCACGGTTTTCGAGGAAAGCGGTGACATGGGCGGAATTTCCAGAACTGTTAATTATAAAGGAAACCGTATGGACATGGGCGGTCACCGCTTTTTTTCAAAGGTGGGACGCGTCAATGACTGGTGGGAGATGATGCTTCCGGCTCAGGGCTCTCCCGCCTATGACGATATTCTTCTCGGAAGAAGGGTGAAGCTTAAAAAAGGCGGGCCTGACCCCGAGAAGGAAGACCGGGTCATGCTTCAGCGGAACAGGGTTTCGCGGATTCTCTATGAAGGGAAGTTTTATGATTATCCTATTAAGCTTTCTTTCGAAACCTTCCGCAGCTTCGGCTTTTTAACCACTCTGGAGGTTGGTTTTTCCTATCTGGCAAGTGTTCTGCACAAAAGAGAGGAGCATTCCCTGGAGGATTTTTATGTAAACCGGTTCGGGAAAAAGCTCTACTCCATGTTTTTTGAAAACTACACTGCGAATCTCTGGGGAAGACATCCGAGGGATATAGATCCCTCCTGGGGGGCGCAGAGGGTCAAGGGGATGTCGATCCTGGCCATCATAAAGGATGTGATCACAAAGAACCTTCCGGGGCTTAAAAAGAACCGGAAAGTGGAGACTTCCCTTATTGAGTCCTTTTCCTATCCGAAGCTCGGACCCGGCGAGCTCTGGGATGTGACCGCCGCCGAAATAGAAAAAATGGGAGGTACGGTTAAGCGCCACGCCAGGGTTACCGGGGTTGTGACCGACACGGACTCCAGGGTCATTTCCCTGAAGGTAACGGAGGACGGAAAAGAGAAGGAATACCCTGCGGATTACGTGATTTCCTCCATGCCTTTAAAGGATCTTATCGGCGGGATGAACTCGGTTCCGGACCCGATCGCGGAAATAGCCGCGGGACTTCCCTACCGTGATTATATGACGCTGGGGATTCTTGTTAAAAAAATCAATCTGAAGAATCTGACCAGGATCAGAACCATTTCCAACATTGTTCCGGACAACTGGGTCTATGTGCACGAAAAAAAGGTGCGTCTGGGGCGTTTCCAGATATACAATAACTGGTCACCCTATCTTGTGAAGGACTTAAAAAACACCCTTTGGATAGGACTGGAATATTTCGCAAACGAGGGAGATAAGCTCTGGAGCTTAAGTGACGAGCAGTTCACCCGTTTTGCAATCAGGGAAATCGTCGGAATGGGGATGATAGATTCTCCGGGAGACGTGCTGGATTCCCATGTGGAGCGGGTTAAAAAAGCGTATCCGGCGTATTTTGATACCTACGACCGGATAAATGCGCTGGTGAATTATGTTAACCGGTTCGACAATCTTTACTGTGTCGGACGAAACGGCCAGCACAGATACAACAACATCGACCATTCGATGATGACTTCGTTTCTGACAGTGGACAACATTCTTTCCGGCAGGAAGGACAAGAGCAATATCTGGAATGTGAATACGGAAAAAGAATATCACGAAAGCAAATAGAAAGTGAGGAAAATCATGAGAAAGAAACCTGCGGTATTGTTGATTATGGACGGCTTCGGTCTGAATGAGAATCCGGAGAAAAACGCTGTGGCCGAGGCTGCGACGCCGAATCTGGATGCTCTGATGAAGGAATATCCCTTTGTTAAGGGCTATGCCAGCGGCCTTTCGGTCGGGCTGCCTGACGGGCAGATGGGAAATTCCGAGGTGGGGCACATGAATATGGGCGCCGGACGAATCGTATATCAGGAGCTGACGAGAATCACAAAGGAAATAGAGGACGGGGATTTCTTTAAGAATGAAGGGCTTTTAAAGGCTGTCGAAAACGTGAAGAAGCATGACTCTTCCCTGCATCTGTACGGCCTGGTTTCCGACGGCGGGGTTCACAGTCACAATACCCATATCTACGGGCTGCTTGAGCTGGCAAAGCGCGAGGGCCTGAAAAAGGTCTATGTCCACTGCTTCCTGGACGGGAGAGACACTCCTCCGGAATCCGGAAGGGACTATGTGGCCGAGCTCGAAGAGAAGATGAAGGAAATCGGCGTCGGAGAGGTGGCCACCGTTTCCGGCCGCTACTACGCCATGGACCGGGATAACAATTATGACCGTGTGGAAAGGGCGTATCTGGCCCTGACAAAGGGCGAGGGAGAGGAAGCGGAGAGCGCCACAGGCGGAATCCAGGCCTCCTACGACAAGGGAGTATCCGATGAATTCGTGGTACCCTTTGTGGTGAAGAAAAACGGCGGCCCCACGGCGGTGATAAAGGAGAATGACAGCATCATTTTCTATAATTTCCGGCCTGACCGTGCCCGGGAAATCACCCATGTTTTCTGTGATGACGAATTTGATAAATTTAACCGTGGAGAGCGGATAAAGACCACCTATGTATGCTTTACCGACTATGATCCCCTTATCAAAAACAAGGAGGTGGCTTTCCGCAAGGTTGAGATCACGAATACCTTCGGAGAGTTCCTTGCCGCCAAGGGTTTAAAGCAGCTCCGTCTTGCCGAGACCGAAAAGTACGCTCATGTGACTTTCTTCTTTAACGGAGGAAGGGAAGAGCCCAACGAGGGGGAGGACAGGATTCTGGTCAATTCTCCGAAGGAGGTGCCGACATACGATCTTAAACCCGAAATGAGCGCTCCGGAGGTATGTGAAAAGCTCTGCGCCGCTATCCGTTCGGGAAAATACGACGTGATAATAATCAACTTCGCCAACCCCGACATGGTTGGACATACCGGAGTCGAGGCGGCGGCCATCAAGGCCTGCGAGACTGTTGATACCTGTGTGGGGAAGGCTGTGGAAGCGCTCAAAGAAGTGGACGGCGTCATGTTTATCTGCGCCGACCACGGCAATGCCGAGCAGATGATCGACTATGAAACCGGAGAGCCCTATACGGCCCATACCACAAATCCGGTTCCGTTCATTCTGGTGAATTACGACCCGGCCTTTAAGCTTAAGGAGGGCGGAAGACTCTGCGATATCGTGCCCACGCTTATAGAGTGCATGGGACTTACAAAACCCGCGGAAATGACTGGGGAGTCGCTCCTGGTGAAGAGCTAATAAAGGTTCTGCACCTTGAAGTCGCGTTCGGCTTCGCGCCTGGCATCCTTTTTCGCGATGGATTCCCGTTTGTCGTAGAGCTTTTTGCCCCGGGCGAGGCCGATGAGGATTTTAACCTTTCCCTCTTTAAAGTAGACCTCCAGGGGTACCAGAGTATAACCCTTAACGGCGATTTTCTGGCCGAGCTTGAGGATTTCCTTTTTGTGGGCAAGGAGCTTCCGGTTCCGCAGAGGATCCTTATTGAAGATGTTGCCCTTCTCATAGGGAGTGATGTTCATGCCTTCGATGAAAAGCTCTCCCTTACGGATGGTGACATAGGCCTCCCTGATGGAACACTTGCCCATGCGCAGGGACTTGACTTCGGTTCCCGCGAGGGCGATTCCGCATTCCAGGTCTTCTTCTATAAAATAATCGTAGCGCGCTTTTTTATTATTTGCTATCAGCTTTTTGCCGTCGTTTTTTTTAGAGGGCATGGCCGGTTCTCCTGTTAAAAATAGGGATAAACGAGGGCCCCACAATATGTGGGACCCTCTTGTTTTGTCTGAAAGCTTAAGTCAGGGAAAAGCAGGATAAGAAATTTAAAATAAGTTCATATCCAGCAGAATCGTTATAACCACAAAAGCGATGGCAAGGATTCGCGTGCCCTTTACCAGCGCGCCCTCCATGGAACGACCCTTGTTTTTCCCCCAATAGGTTTCCGCCGCGCCGCTGATGGCGCCGAGTCCCGCGGATTTTCCCTCCTGCATCAGCACTATCGCCGTGAGGGCTATACTTACAATCAGAAATACTATAATCACAAATACACGCATTGTTTTTCTTCCTTTACCAATTTTATCAAGTGCACACGCAAAGCATACTATAACATAAGAAGAAGAGGTTTGCAAGTGGGGGATATATGTTGTATAATAGCGGCTGGTTTAATGCAGATACGGAAAGGAGCTTGCATGATGTTTTCGGCATTATATACGCCTGTAGCCTATATCGACCCTTCTATTATGACCTACGCGATTCAGGCGGTAGTCAGTATCGTGATAGCCGTCGGCGCCGTGGTCGGTATTTACTGGAGACGGGCAAAGAAAAAGGTGGATGAAAAACTTGGAATTGATGAAAACAGAAATAAGGAAGTCGAATCGGATGACATCTTAAAGAAAACGGAAAATACCGGAAAAGACGGAGAGTGACAAAGCTCTCCGTCTTTTTATCCGGTTTATTTCAGGCTTTTTTCTGACTGATTTTTTCCTGGAGGGAGGACAGAATATAGTCTCCGCCTGTCTTTGCGGCGCTTCCGATATTATAGGTGTATTCCTCCGAAAGGCGCTTTATATTTTCCCGGTATTCCTCTTCATGGGCAAACATATCCTGAATGGCAGAGAGAACAGTATCAATGTTTTCAGGGGCAATTCTTTTTCCGATTTTATCCCGGATCCAGATGTTCAGAGGAACAGCATCAATTTTCTGATATTCCGGATTCATGATTTTCATCGGAGTATCTATGAACAGAACCGGATGATAGGTTGTATAGGCATATTCCAAAGCGATTCCCGACCAGTCGGTGATTATTATATCGGCTGAAAAGACTGTGGTGTTGGAAGAAAAATCGGTCTGTATTTCAATATCGTCATCATTCCGGAAAGTCTCCTTAAGCTCCTGCATTTTCTCCGGGAAAAGCTTAACCTGCTGGGGATGGGGGCGGACTATAATGCTGTAGCCGTGTCCTCTGAGCTCCTTCAAAAGCTCCGTAAGGCATAAATCCACAATGTTGTCCTTTTGCCAGGAAGGAGAGATAAGAATGGTTCTGACATCGTTTTTCTTTGCTGAGGAGGCACTCCGGGCGTAATCGCGCCGCATATCATCCAAAAGAGTGTAGCCGCACTCAATGAGTTTCTTGGGAGGAAGATGATAAGCTTCCTCAGTCAGGCGCATTTCCTCCACCTGATGAGGGCCGGTGCAGAAGATGGTATCATAGTGATCCTTGCAGCCCTTGCGCATCATCAGATTATGGCTGTTCATGTCGTGGGGAACATAAAGGTATTCTATATCCTTTCTGACCTGACTCCGCTTTATATGGAAATTGTCAAGATCCGGCATCGTCATCATGCAGATATCCGCATCCAGTTTAAGCATCAGGGTAATAAGCTTCAGCTCGCCGATATAATAGGCTCTGATACGGGGATTTTTCTCCGCGAGTTTAAAAATGTTGTCATTTGCATCGCTGGTGACATAGTGGATCGTAAGATTGCTTTCTTCCATGAGATAGTCGATGAATCCGGCATAGTATTTATAAAAACCGCTGGACTCCGAGTAGATCACAAGATGTTTGTTGACGACCGAAAAAAACCGCTTATAGTCAGCCTTCTCCTTCTTCCGGTTCGGATCTTTGGAAAACAGACTTTTCCGGGAGCCTCCCAAAGAGTTGAGCTTTTCGAGCTCGGCCCTTGTAGAGTTCAGCGCTTCGTAATCGACATATTTCCGGGGATTAATGAAAAAGTTTAATATATAAAGCTGAACTATGGACAGGAGATTACTGGCAATCCAGTACAGTGCCACTCCGGCGGGAACGAAAAAACCGAGATACAGGGACAGCCCGACGGAAAAAAGCATTGTTCCGTATTGGCTGAACTTCGACTGCCCGGAAAGAAGAACATTGTTTTTGTTCTGGATTACGCAGAGAAGAAAGGAAGAAAGAGCGGCAGACAGAGGAACCAGAACCGTGCCGCCCCATACTCCGGCCGGGACGGAGCTCAGATCGATTCCGCAGAAAAAGCGTTCGCTCTCCGGCAGAACGGAAAGGGTATCCCGGATTGCGTATACAAGCCCGAGAAGGATAACGATCTGGATCACAAGAGGGATTATGGAGGCGAAGGAATGATATTTTTCCCGTTTATACAGCGCTGCCTGCTCGTCGTCGATGCGGTCGCGGTCACCGAAATAATTGATTTTGATCCGGTTAATTTCCGGCTCGATTTTCACCATTTTAATGGAGTTAAGCTGAACCCAGATGGAAACGGGAATAAGCACGATTTTGCTGAGCAGAGTGAAAACTATTACTGCGAGCCCGTAGCTTCCGAAAAGCTGATAGCAGGAGTTTAAGACGGTGCCGAAAAGATTAATCAGAATTCTCATGATTCGTATTTCCTGACCCAAATAGTAGTTGTTTATACAGACAGGCAAAATCTTCCTCCGAGAATTTCAGAGGATGATTCTGAAGCCGCTCGGGATTGACGGTTCCGGTTAACAGTGCAATATCATTGTCTCCGATTTGCGCCCGGTCGGGAGAGCCAAGCGAGAGGCTTCCGAGAATACGCGAAAAAGCCGAAGCCGCCTCATCGGGAGATGAGACGCCGAATTCTTCCGCAATGATATCATATGCCCGCTCAAGAGCAGGAAGGCCGCGGGGATCGGAGATTTTTTCAGGATGGGCAAGCATATACGGAAAAACCACATTGACGCAAAGCGCCGCCGCGTGACCGTGAGGCAGCCCGTAGAGCTTTGTCAGATGGTAGCACATTGCGTGACCGGCTGTTGTTTTTGTGAGATTAATCGCGTGCCCGGCAAGATTGGCGGCCTGAAGCATTCCTGCGTTGTCTTCGGGACGGTTTAAGAGATAACCGTCCTTATGGGCGAAAATTTTCCGCATTGCCTCGCGTGAAAGGGAGAGACTCTCTTCGTTTGAATTAACGCACCAGCACGATTCCATCGCGTGACAGAGGGCATCCATCATAGTGGAAGCCTTCTGATACACGGGAAGCGAAAGAAGGGAGGAGGGATCGAAGAGCACCGCCGAGGGAAGGCAGGCCGGATTGCTTAACGATTGTTTTTCATCGTTATGATAAATAACGGCAAAGCCTGTGGATTCACTTCCTGTTCCGGCTGTTGTGGGAACAGCCAGGAATGGGATTTCCGGAAAGGAGCAGCGTATATATTTTGCGACATCAATGGAGCTTCCTCCGCCGATGGCCATTAAAAGGTCATGAGGAGAGTGCTCAAAAAGCTCCCGGCCTCTTTCGGCGTCCGTATCCGCGGGATTGGGAGTAAAATCCTGATAGGAAGTAATAAAAATCCTGCCGTTCTCTTCCATGGACTTTATTTTCCGGTATAAAGGCAGCTTGACAATGTAAGGAGCACATACCAGAAAAATGCGTTTAAAATCATGTATTAAAAAATATTCGGACAGATCGGCATAGTCTTCATCTGCGGACAGAATGTCCTGTCCGTTTCGTATATCCTTGTGTATCAACTGAAATCTCCTTCGGACGAAAGCCAGGAAGAGGCCTCTTCAAACGAACGGTTATTCATGCGGCCGTTCTTAAGAATCTGTTCAAGCTCGATTCTCATGGCGGAAAGTCCGGACAGAATAAGCGGATTTTCGTAAAACAGCAGCTGAACCCCGCAGGAACGGAAGGTTTCTTCCGTGCAGTGTTCCTGCGCGACAGCGGCGATGCAGGTATGTTTGTTTTTCAGCCGGAACTGCCGGATGAATTCAGACAAAGCTTCGGCATCAGGTTCGTCAGCTTGCAGCAATACGGCATCGGCTCCGGAAGCCGCGTAGGATAGAGCCCGGTCAGGCGTGGTGCGGACGCAGATCATGAAATCCCTGGTTTTCTGTGCGTCTTTTCCGGCCCGGATTTCCCCGGAAAGATATTTTTCGGTATCCCTGTCCGGTGCTTTCCGCTCCATGCCGTCATCCACAATAAGCATGGATACGCCCATCCGTTCAAGAGTATGAACCGTATGGATGAAATGTCCCATACGGCTGATGCAGCCGCAGTCAAACACTATGGGTTTGGTGGTGACTTCAGCTATTTCGTCAATGGTGGAGAAGCGGGCGGAAGGATCAGTACTCCCGGCGTCCGGTCTGCCTTTTTTAAGGGAGTCGCAGAAAGGATTCAGAAGAATCGCGTCAAATTGGCGTGTGCCGCCATGCTGCTCTTCACAGACAACAGTATTTTCCACCAGCAGAGCGCTCAAACCGTCGTGCGCTTCCATGACGGAAACGAAGTTTTTCATTTCAAGAAGCCTTTTCAGGCGGCTGCGCCTGAGATCCGGCAGAGACAGCTCCTGAAGTCCGCGTTTTTCCAGCTCCTTATACCGGTCGGCTTCGGAGTAGGGATATTCAATCAGCTTTCCGCCGTAGGCGCTTAAAAGCTCCAGAAGTTCGGAACGAACGGGGTGCTGAACCCCTGAGCGCCAGTCGTCGCCGTGAACGACGATGTCAGGCCGGTATTTTTCGATGTTTTCCCGATAGCTCAGGGTTTTCTGCTCTACCACCCTGTATACGCAGGAAAGGTTTTCAAACATTGCCATCCGGTCGGCGCAGGGAAGCAGGGGAAAGCGTTTATAGGTGGCAACCGCCTCGTCCGACAGAACACCTACAGTCAGGCGCCCAAGCCTGGCTGCCCGCTTTAAAATCGAGAAATGCCCGCCATGGAGAATATCCGTTGAAAAACACATATAAACGCTGCGATGCTCAAGGGTCTTCAGACGTTCGGAGATAACGGAGAGATCCTCCGGATTGTCTATTTCCCCGCAAAGCAGGTTTTCCACATCCAGCGGATAAACCGGGCACCGGGAAGAAATCTCATTGAAGGCTTCCTCCGCGTAGCATTTCCGTGTGCCGGACTCACAGAAGCGTATAATTTCCGAAAGCCATTCCTGTATTTCAGGTCTGCGCAGAAGGTACAGGGGCTGAGCGGCAAAAGCGTCCTCAAAAAAGTTTATTCCGACCTTTGTTATGGTGTCTTCGGGAATAACTGCTTTGAAATCTTTCTGGGGCAGGGGCAGGGTGGAGCTTATGACCATCCTGCTTTTTTCCGACGAAAGAAGGCGATCCAGTACCTCGTTTTCAAAAACCAGATCGCCGTGCATGAGAATGATGTCATCGTCGAGAAAATCTTTTGCCAGATAAATTGAATAGATATAATTGGTTTCCCTGTAAACCGGATTATTAACGAATCTGACGGAAAGGGGCAGCTCCATTTCGTTGACATAGTTGATTAAAATGTCTTCGAAGGGCCCCGTCGTGATTACGATATCCCTGATTCCTGCCTCGGAAAGCATATGAAGCTGGCGGCTTAAAATGGTTTCATGATTTGATATTTCGGTCATGCATTTGGGATGCTCCGAAGTGAAGCGGCCCATGCGCGTTCCCAGTCCGGAATTAAGGATCAGTGCTTTCATTGTGTTTGCGGCTCCTTTTGTTTCATTATAGCAAAAATGTCAAAGTGGGTCAAAAAGTTAACTGTATCTACAAATATTGAATTTATTATTTTTTTTTCTGTACAATATTTTTCAGGCGGGTCCGGGCAAAGCCTGAAGACCCGCGAAAAAATCAAAAGTAAACGGAGGTACGATATGGCGGGTTACAAAGTGACAGATCTTAAGGGAGTTCCCACTGATTATTCCGACAAAAACAACTGGGTACATATACCGGAGAATAATGATAAAGAGGTCGATACATTTTTTGTATATCCGACGGTATATATGAATCCGGCACCTGATGCTCCTGTTATCGTTCCGGTGGAGGATGAAATGCTGCGTGCCGCTGTACAGGGGCATTTTAATGAAGCACCCCAGGCTTTCGCGGATCTGACGAATCTTTACGAACCATATTATCGGCAGAGCAATCTCTGCGCAGTCGCGGGGCTGAATCAGTACGATTTTATGGAATATCAGAAGCAGGAGCAGCGGACGGATATCTACGCGGCACTGGACTACTATTTTGAGCACTATAATGAAGGACGTCCCTTCATGCTTGCAGGCCACTCACAGGGCTCGATGATGCTGAAGCTTGCGCTGAGGGAATATTTTAAGGAGCATACCGACTATCTGGAACGGATGGTGGCGGCTTATATTATCGGTTACGCTATCACAACCGATGATCTTGAGACTAATCCCGCATTAAAGTTCGCTGAAGGTGCAGATGATACAGGAGTGATCGTGTCGTGGAATACGGAAGGTCCTGAGAATATGCATGAGAACAATATTACTGTCATGAAAAACTCCATCTCCATAAATCCTTTAAACTGGAAACGTGACGAAACATATGCACCTGCGTCGGAAAATCAGGGTGATCGTCTTCCGGTATTCAAGGAGAATGAATTTCTTCCGAGCGAATTTCAGACGCACCGGCCCGGTCTTGCGGATGCAAAGCTGGACGTTGAAAGAGGTGTAGTTGTCTGTACCACACTGTCGGACAGATATGTAAAGCCCATTGGAGTTGAGAACCTCTTCGGACCGGCCAGTCTGCATCTTGTAGACTATACAGCTTATTGGGACAGTCTCCGTGAAAACGTGAAGACCAGAATAAAGGCGTATCTTAACCGGAAATGATCACACCTTAACTGGCTAGCGTAAAGTTTTTGTAGGATTGATATAAAAAAGGAGGATCCCTCTTGTGGTATAGTTGATATTTGGTGTGCAGCCAATATTAACTAACAGGAGGGATCCCCTTATGCTTAACAGTATACAACAGTTTATTGATCATG
>JAILBQ010000090.1 GCA_024680815.1 Lachnospiraceae bacterium
TATTTTATGCCCAGATCCATCTTCAGCTTGTCGGCCGCATCCCCCGTATAGGTGGCATCTATGATGTCTTTAAGGGAACCGAATTTGTTTAAGATCTGATTTATCGCGTTGGGAACATACTCTCCCGCTATTTTATCCGCAAGGGCGTTTCCGGTATTGATCGCGGAAGAGCTTCCGACTCCCTCTCCCTGCTGGGTATGGATAATGCCGGAAACACCGTTTTCGTCAAAGCTCAGCTCGTAACGGTTGATCGTGGCGGAACCGGCCAGAGCCGGATCCGCGCCGTCCGCGGGAAAGAGCCGGAGCTCGTTGAATTTTGTGTTGGCCGCGATCTGGTCTATGGCCTCGTTAAGCTGCCTTATCTCCTTCTGGATATCCTCCCGGTCCGATTCCGACAGGGTTCCGTTCGCCGCCTTGATCATCAGCTCGTTGCCGCGCTGCAGCATGTCGTGAACCTCTGTCAGCGCCCCGTCGGCAATCTGCACCATTGAAATGCCGTCCTGGGCATTTTTGGTTGCCTGGGACAGCCCTCTTATCTGTCTGCGCATTTTTTCGGATATGGAAAGTCCCGCCGCGTCGTCCGCCGCCCGGTTGATCTTGTAGCCCGAGGACAGCTTTTCCATGGACTTTGCCTGGACGCCGATGCTTATGCCGTACATTCTGTCGGCGTTCATGGCCTGTAGATTGTGTGCAAGTATGTTCAAGCCGCCGCCTCCCCTCAGGGGTTTTCGATGTTAAAAACCCTATATATAGTGGCGTTTATGGATATCTCAATCTATATATCGGATTGTACCCGGATTTTTATAACCTGATTATTAAAAAATTTTCCGGAAAAACGAAAGAAGCTTCCAGAGCAGGGAGGAAGTGAAGTGAATCTGCACAACGGGGGAATTTTGGATATGCCGGAGGATAAAACAGACTATTATTAAAACGGAGAGGGCATAACAGACCAGGTCATAAGCTTTTTTTGACAGCTTTAAGATTTTAAACGAGTAAAGCACCCAGGCAATCAAAACAATTATTGCCACCGGCCATAACGGATGAAAATAAAACGCCCGGGAAATATCCCCGTGAAACAGCGAAACGAACGCCCTCGTCATCCCGCACATCGGACACGGGACGCCGAAAATGAAATTCAGCGGGCAGCGGTATAAGCCTGAAAAGCACAGTACAAGAAGAAAAACAAATGCAGTCCACCCGGCGGCAGACTGCATTTGAAAGAATTTACCAAACTGCTTTATTTTATTTCGCATATTTTCCGTCGATAAAGACAACTTCTTCATCCGGACCGAAAGCGTTGCCGCCGTATACCTTTGTCAGGGCGATGATCCAGTCGATAAGCCACCAGATACCACAGCCGCCGAGAGTAATAAGCTTCACGATGCCCAATCCGATCTGCCCTCTCATGAACCTGTCAATACCAAGGTACCCGAGAAGCCAAACAAATACCCAGCAGAATAAGTTCTTGTTAAATCTTTTTTCCATCTCGTCCCTCCCATAAAAAATACAGAATGTCCGCTGCTTTTCTGAGCGAACAGATTTCAATATCAGGTATTATTATATCAGATTATTGTGATTGATTGCAAGTCCGGTTATCGATGAAAATAAAGTAGAGCGCCATCCCCGCCGCGCCGGCGATGACAGCCGGTATCAGCATGGCTGTAACACCGGCCGAATCGATGATTCTTCCCCCGGTCAGGGAGGCAAACACATTTCCCAGGGATCCGGTCATTGCCGCGTAGGCCTGTCCCTTGATCGCGTCTTTTTTATCCACCACAAGCAGGGTGTAGTATACCGGAGTCAGGGCAAGCAGGGCAAACCCCGGAAGCTGGCAGAGCTGCACAAGATAAAACATGGTCATCGAAGCGGCCAGAAGACTTCCCAGGGCCTTCAGTGTCATGGCGGCCGCAGAGAGCTTCATCCAGGTCTGGCACTTGATCTTTTTTAACATCACACTCCAGGCAAACATCGGAAGAAGCTCCAAAAGCGCGCAGAGGGCCAGTATGTTTCCCACATCCGCGGTGCTTCCGCCCTTTGCTTCAATAATCTGATAAATATAGACGTTCAGGTAGTAATGGCTGATAAAGAGACAGATCATCCCCAGGAGAACCATGGAAAACCGGGGATATTTTTTTATGAAGATAAACGGATTGTCCGCCCGGTCCCTGCTTTCAGACGTCTTTTTTCTCTCTCTTTTCTTTTCGAAGGGAAAGAGGAGAACAAAAATGAGTATGAGGGCAAAGCAGATTATCACACTGAAGGGGATGCTTATGACTCCCAGTCCCGTCACGGCCGCCCCCACCGCCCAGGAGGCCGCTGCGTAGCAAAAGGAGCCGATGCCCCGGGAAAAGCCCCAGTTAAGCTTCTCTCCCCTGCTTATCCATTCGGTTCCGAGGGAGTTCATAAAGGGAAGCAGAAACTGCTGGAACATCAGGCAGAGACCGTAGGTGATTCCCGACAAAAGCGCCGAGGAGCGGGTAAAGGGGAGAAAAACAGAGGTAAAAAGGGCCAGGGTACAAAAGACGGCCACGATGACCTTTAAAGACGGGGATTCGTCCCGGTCCGCGTAAGAGGCGACAAAGGGCTGCAGGAGCACCGACAGAATACAGGCCGCGGCGACAACGAAGCCTATATGGGTGCTCTTTAGGCCGCAGCTTAAAAGATAGACGCTGGAAAAACCCAGCAGTCCCGCAAAGTTCATCCAGTAAGCGCCCATCATGACGGAATAAAACAGGGTAAGATTTTTCTTCATTTCCTCATTCTTTCAGGAGCTTCCTGAGTCTGGGTCTGATCCAGGCGATGATTTTTTTGCGGAAAAGCAGGCCGATCAGGATGACGATGAGCAAAACCCCTATCAGGGGCAGGGAAACGCGGAAATGTTCGGAAAGCAGGAGGTCTCCGCAGCAGACAAAGAGAATCACCGTCAGGAGACTCCCCAGGGAAAGGGCTCCTGCGAAGGCCGGCAGAGAAACCCCGGCCTGGGCCGAAATATAGGGAATCATCCCGTTGGGAATAACCGGCACCACACACATCATAAACACCAGAAGCCCCGGATATTTTTCGTGGTTAATCCACTCCTCCAGCAGGGGATTGTGCTCGATTTTATCAAATTCCCGGGTAGAAATCCAGAAGCGCCTGGCGGCGAAAAAAATCAGAACGTTGGTAACGAGGTTGGTGATAAAACACATAATCACTCCGGTAAGCTTCCCGTAGAGCGCCTCGGCGCAGACAAGCTCAATAAGATGCCTTTTTCTTCTCTTTTTCAGGAGCTCCTTCTGCGCCGGATTCAGTTCGCTTTTTTTCTCAGACTTCATCTTTTTCTCAGAACCTGTGACTGCCGACATTCCCGCTGAAGCCTCCTCCGCCTCCGCTGCTGTGGCCCCCGCCTCCTCCGCCGGAGCTGCTGGAAGAGCGGGTCTTATGGGTCTTTAAAAGGGTGCGGTTCAGCGCTGAAGACGCAACGAGAGAACCGGCGGCGAGGGCAAGGATCTGCCCGTCCGCCACTTTGATCTTCCGCTTGGATACCCATACATAGATAAAATTCCCCAAAAGCCCCAGCACAACGGCGATCAGCAGATTTGTGATATGCCGCATAGGGGTGGCGATGTGTCCGCCCTCCAGAAGGGTCAGCGCCTCAACAAAGGCCTCTTCCACGCAGAGATAATAGGCCCCTTTGCTGGCGTAACTATATATATTATCCGTAATAAGGGTGGTGTAGTTCTGATTCACCCTCTTTCCGATTGCGCCGTCGTCCGCCAGCGCAATATCTCTTATACCCATGTCGATCATGAGCACAAGGTTGCTGTCCTTTCCGAACCGGTTATAGGACAGGTTCGAGGCATAGGCAGCCGCGCCCCCGGAGGTATCTTCGGTGATGTCGGAAATGAACACGGCGTGGCCGTATTCGGTTATGGGCACGACATTTTCCTGCATCAGGGAGAGCTCTTCCTCCTCGGAAAAAATATCAGCATAGTCGTAGAAATAAGCAGAATATCCGGTTGACGGGTTGTCATAGGCCCAGCCGCTGTCAGTTTCGTCCCAATAAATGCCGTCGGTGCCTTCGGCGGCAAAAACCGGGAGGGCGGCTGAAAGCAGAAGCCAGGGTGTAAGGAGGAAAAGAGCCGCAAGGGCGGCAAAATGTCTTCTTTTAATTTCCAGCATCTTTGTTTCCTCCTTCCCGTCCGTGGAAATCCGGAAGCGACCTGGTGGTCAGAAGGTTATATTCCATAAGGAGGATCAGGCACGTCACCGTTATCCCTCCGAGAACGACAACGCAGGCGATGTAGTAATACCAGTCCTGGATCGGGTTCGCGAAAGTCATTCCCACCGCCACAAGCTCCGCGGCAAGAGAAAGCAGAAGCCCCGCAAACATGTTCTTTTCCTTAATCTCAAAAACCGGCTTCAGGGACTGCAGGAAAAGCCCCAGGGCCAGAACAAAAAGAATGGGGGCCGCAAGAATTGCGCCGTCCATCAAAGCCAGTCCCAGACAGATAAAAAGCCCCACGAAGAAGGAAATCATGCCGACAGGCCCTTTTTTCCGTCCGGCGATATTGAGTTTTTTCGCCTTCTCCAGCTTTTCCCCGGTCAGCGCCCCGAGGTCGTTGATATGCTTCTCCCGGTCGCGGATCGAAATAATCTCCTTTTTATAGAAATACATGGCCAGTACCCCGGCTATCGCTGAAATGCTCAGTACCGTGGAAGGCATAAGAAGCGTACTCGTTATGGTCAGGATGAGGAAAAGCGCTGCGGCTATTATGGCCGAGATTCCCAGGAATTTTCCTATATCCACGGGAATTTCCGCCGCAAGCTGCTTTGTCGCGCCGTTCACCACGCCGTAGGCCACCCGCTTTCCCTTACGCCAGGTCAAAAACCACACCGGCAGAAACTGCATTTCCCGTTCCTTAACCCTGGTTCCGAAAAATTCACTGCGTTCGGCAGATGCAGCCGGTACTCCCTGAGTTGTGGCACCGGAACGGAACTGGCCCGTCACCGCCGAAAGCATCCTGTCCTCGGCGTTAAGCTTCGCCAGATCCTCGTACACCTCTCCCTCCACATCGGCGGTATCCGCGAAGAACCCCGCCAGATACGCGGGATTAAAGTCCACCAGCTCCTTTTCCTGATAGGGGGCGATCTGCCTGGCTATCTCATCGTCGAAGCCCGAAGATGCGTCCTCCACAACCTTAAAAGCAGTTCCGCTTAAGTCCGGCTTAACCTTGTATTCGTTTGTGATATTGTAGTCTCCCGAGGTGTAGGATTCCCTGACCTTGTATTCCGGACTTTTTTCAAAAGCCATATCGTATTCCCAGTAGGGAATGTAAATACCCCGGAATTTTTCCAGAAATTTGGGATCCGAAAACTCTTTTGGCGCGTAGGGAGAAGCCTTGACTTTTTGAAGATAGGCCGTGCGGCAGTCCTCCTTTGTTATCTTAAAGGGGATCATCCGCTTAGGCCGTTTTTCTTCGCTCACGCGCCCCTCTAAAAGAGCCTCCGTGCCGCAGTAGCTGCAGAAGGCCACGGCGGAATTATCAGGACTTATAAGCTCTGCCCCGCACTGGGTGCAGGTAAATACCGTGGCTTCAAAAACCTCGTGCTCTTCGGCCGCCTTGTCTTCCGTGTATTCCGAGACAGGAAAGCGGCTTTCGCAGAAGGGACAGAAAAGATCCTGACCGGCTATATTGAATATAAGATCCCCGGTGCAGCTTTTACATTTAAAAGACATCGCTATCCTTTCTTAACAGAACAAAAAAACCAGAGCGGCCGTCAGAAGATAGCCGCCCTGTTGGTTTTAAGATATTCTATTTCCTCACGCAACCGCATTGTTTACCGTGTCCTGCATCAGGGCAAGGTCCACGATATCCAGACCGCAGATTGCGAGAATAAGATAGATGACGGAGGAATTGGATCCGGCAGGCTTACCCTGGTTTGCCTTGATCCGGTCCACCCGCTCTCCCATCTTGTAGAGCCAGAACCACATATAGATATTGCAGGTTATAATAGTGAAAATAATCACCAGTGCGCCGTTGGTGGCATCCGGCTCGTCCGCCAGGGCGTTTATTTCCTCATTCAGCTTATAGAGCCAGTAAAACATGTAAATACCGCAGGTCACCATGGATAAAATAATGCAGACCGCAATGTTTCTGTTCGTACCTCTTGTGTCCATGAACACCTCCTCTTAATTTCTGTAAATATCCACACGCCTATTGTACCCTATGTGTCCCAAAAAGAAAACAACAGTTTTAAGGCGCGGACAGGACGACATTCTTTTTGTTGAAGGGAGCGATCACAAAGACGACCTTCCCGGTGCCGTAATATTCATAGGCGTCGCCCTTCTTCTTCGGCCCCATCGTTATCTTTGTGGTGACATTGCCGACGTCCACATTATTCTTTGAATAAGCCGGGGATTCCTTGTCGCAGCCCAGTCCATCGTATTTTTCGTGCAGGAAGTAGCCCTGATCCGCCTCGGTGAAGGTTGTAAAGCCGGAATCGCCCTTGCCCTTAACCTCCACTCTGATGACCTTCGGAACGATGGGATTTCCGGTATATTCCTCCTTGAGCCTTCCCTTGCCGTCGGTACTTCCGGTACCGGTGCTGCTGGAAAGAGTGACCTTCATCTTCGATACTTTTTTCCGGTAGGTGCCCCAGGTTACGTTGGCCTTTATTTTTGAGCCACCGCCGGAAGGCTCCCTGAACTGGAAGCCGCCGTTTGAGCCGGCCTGGAGATAAACCTCGTTATTGGCGGAAAGGGTCGTGGCCGTTGCCGAGTAATGCTTTCCGGCTTTCAGCTCCTTGAAATAGTATTTCTTTCCCTTAACAGGCCGCTCCGCCAGCTGATAGACCTTGACTTTCGGCTTGTACTTACTGCTGTCGGCCTTATAGGCCAGGTCGGGCATGTACTTGATCCACACGTTCTGTCCCGCGTAGTACAGCCTGTCCGTGGCATCCGCCGCATCGTAGGCCCAGTTTACGCTGGTTAAGACCTTCTGATTGATTTTGTATTTCACGGTATAGGTGCCTGTATAGCTGGTGAACCAGTTATCCTTCGGGGTCAGCTCCAGCTTTCCGGTTCCGACAGCGGTATGGGAGGAGCATTTTGCGGTGAAGGAGGCCATCTTCCCTTCTCCCGAGGTCAGCCAGTTCCCGGATGGCTGGAAGGTATCCTCTTTTTCATCGTAATAATAGAACTCCTCCGGTGCCGTTCCCTCATTGTTGTAGGTGAGATCCGTTGTGTAATAGCGGGGATTCTTCGCCGCGTTATAGTTTTCCTTCACCGTCAGTGTGGGGAAGGTTCCATTGATATTCAGGGTTTCATCCGTATTTGTGAACGTGATATAGCCCTTCTTTACCGCGGTGGAAAGCTTCATGGAGCTGCGCTTAAAGGACATTTCATGCACGTTTCTGTAGAAGGTGCTCTTTTTGCTGCTGCTGCTGCTGTCGCTGTCGCTGCTTTTCTTCTTGGAGTCCTTCTCCGAGGCGCACCCGTACTGCCCGAGACCGTAAACCTTTATTTTGTAGGTATTGCCTCCGTACCAGTCATATTCGGGACGAATAGACTCTCCATAGACCCATTCCTTTCCGTTATCGATGTCCGTTATGTACTGGAATGCCGTTTCATAATCCTTTCCGTAAACATAGGTATTTGAGGATACCCGGACATAGTCTCCGGTGGTGTCAAAGGCCAGGCTCTTCGTCAGCTTTTTCCAGTTCACGCCGTCCTTTGAGTACTGGAGGAAGAGCTTATCCTTATTAAGCTCTTTGTTCTTCACCTCCACCTCAACGGAGGTGTCGCCCCAGATATGGTTGTTCGGATCATATTTACCGTTATCCGCAGCGGTTAAGTAAATCTTAACTTTTTTACCGACATCATACAGGCGTTCCTGTTTATACTGAAACTTATGGAACGCATATTCGTTTATCTCTGTTTCATCATAATAGCCGTAGAAATATTTGGTCGCCGGAACAGCCGTGTTCTTCTTATATCCGAAAGCGGAATAGGTTTTGGCAAATCTGACATTGGCTGCCGGGACATAATCCGTAACAGGTCTGCCTGCCGCGGTCTGCTGGAGGGAGGAATTTTTCTTCACGATCTTAAGATCTCCCATTAAGATATCTCCCTTGGGCACAACCACAAACTGGGCTCCGGTACGGTAGTTTTCCTCCGGAAAGAGCGGATGATCGGCGGTGCTGCGGTTGTCGATCCCGAAAGGATACTCACCATCATAATAATTGCTCTTGGTGAGCGAGTTATAGAGAGCGGTTCCGCAGTAATTCCCCTTGCCCTCCAGGGTTACGAGATAGGTGCCGGGATCGGAGGTGTCCGAAGCCTCCTCCCAGAAGACCTTTCCGCCGTTTCCTTTCTTCAGGTAATAGAGATGCTCCACATAGTCCGTCTTCTTCTTAAGCTTGACGGTTTTTACATAATCATCTTTCCATTTTCCTTTTTTATCCTTCTTTGCGTCGGTGTATCTTAACATATAGGCAGTTTCATAGCTGTACTTAACCTTCTTTCCGTCTGCTTTCTGGCGGAGAACCTTAGGCAGGAAATACTTTACCGACCAGCTGAAGCAGCTGTTACTGCCCTCTCCGCTGGCGATGAACTGGCCCAGATTCCGGGGCAGAATCATGTAATAAAGCTTGATATTAAGACCCTTATAGGTCTTTCCCTTACCCTTGATCACGACGCAGGGTCTCTTTTTATCGCTGGTGGTCTTGTCTTTCGCCATA
>JAILBQ010000134.1 GCA_024680815.1 Lachnospiraceae bacterium
AGGGAGCCCGCTTGAAAAAGCGGGCTCCCGTAAAAATCCCGAAGTTTTTTACAGAATGTTTTTAAGCACTATGCTCTTTGTATGGGTCATTTCGTTGAAGGTGGACTGTACACCCTCGGTTCCGATGCCGGAATGCTTGTAGCCACCGAAGGGCATCTCGAAGCTGCGGAAGAAGCTGGCGCCGTTAATTACCGCTCCGCCGCATTCCAGGGCGTTCGCTACTCTGGCCGCCGTCTTCATGTCCTTTGTGAAGACGCAGCCGCAAAGGCCGAATTTTGAAGCGTTGGCGATCTCAACGGCCTCCTCCTCTGTATCGAAGGCGATGATGGGTACCACGGGCCCGAAAATCTCCATGTCCTTGGCCACGTCTGCGGTTTTCGGAACATCGCCGATCACGGTGGGATCATAGAAGGCTCCGTCCCTCTTGCCGCCCAGCAGAATCTTTCCGCCCTGCTCCACGGTCTTATTCACCTGCTCCTCAACCTTGATGGCGGCCTTTTCGCTGATGAGGCACCCGATCTCGGCGCTGTCCTCGCTGGGCTTTCCGCGCTTGATGGCACTGATCTTTTCGATGGCCTTCTTCGTGAATTCCTCAACCCTCGAGCGGTGTACGAGGAACCTCTTTGAAGCGCAGCAGACCTGTCCGGTATTGTACATTCTTCCCCAGAGCAGCTCGTCGGTTGCCAGATCCACATCGGCATCCTCGAGAACGATGAAGGCATCGTTTCCGCCCAGCTCCAGCGCCACATGAGTTAAATTCTCCGCGCAGACCTTTGCGGTCTCGATACCCACCTCGGTGGAGCCCGTCAGGGTCACGAGATGAACATCGGGGTTGCTGGTAAGGGCGTTTCCGGTAACGGATCCGGGACCGGTTACAATCGAGATCGCTCCCTTTGTGACACCCGCCTCGTTCATCAGGTGGGTAAGTTTACATAACGTCAACGGGTTATCCGTCGAAGGCTTCACGATGCAGGCATTGCCGGTAAGCAGGGCCGGCGCCACCTTCTGGTCAAAGAGGTCACAGGGGAAGTTAAACGGAATAACCGCCGCCACAACTCCCAGGGGCTCCTTCTTTACGATAAGGATCGTCTTGTCCTGACCCGCTTCCATCCCCTCGGGGATCGTTGAGCCATAGAAATGCTTTGCTCTTTCGGAAAAGGCCTTGAATGCAATCGGAATATTTCCGATCTCGGCTCTGGCCTCTGTGATGGGCTTGCCGGTTTCGTTTGAGAGGGTTCTTGCCAGATCCTCCTTGTCCCTTTCCACCAGCTCAAGGAACTTGTACATAATCTCGACGCGCTCGTAAACGGGCACCTTGGCCCATTCCTTCTGCGCCGCCTTCGCCGCTGCCACAGCCCGGTCCACATCCTCCTTTGTGGCGGAGGGCACGGTATCCACAACCGAACCGTCAGCGGGATTGATAACGTCTATGGTCGCTCCGCCGGTTGCATCCGCGGGAGCGCCGTTAATAAGCATTTTCATGAGAATTCTCCTTTTTTAATTATTCTTTACTCGTACCATCCCGTAAACGACAGCATCAATCCGCCGCAGGTGTTGTTTCCGTCGCGCTCGAAGCCGTATTCGCCGAAGGTGAATTCCGTGATGAACGGAACGTCCCCGGCTGCCTTTTTAAGCTGCTCCGCCACTTCGCCGATACGGGAGTCGATCCCGGCCCGTCTTCCGCCGCAGTGCACAAGATGGAAGGCAACGGGCTTTCCGGGCATGGAATCAATAAGCTTCTTTAACGTATCGCCTGTGGAATTGATGAGCTCGTCCACCGTAGCCTCCATGCGGATAACCACTGTCTTCTCCGTCAGGTTGTTTCCCACATTCACGGAGCCGTCGTCATTGCCGTTCATGGGATGGCGGATAGCGATGAGCTTGTCCAGCCTGTCCTTAACTCCCAGCGGAGAGGTAATTGTCGTAACAAGAAGATTTCCGCCGGTCACGGCTTCCTTATCGAGGCTGCGCCAGGAGGCGTATTTCTCGGCCGCCGGTACCCCGTCGATCTCCACGAGCGTCCTGTTGCCGTCGATCTTCGTGATCACGCCATAATCATCAGTCTCGCGATATGCGCCGGTAAACACGTTCTTAATCTTCGGTCCGCCGTAGAAAAACGCCACGAGGCAGCCGTCGGCAAACATATCGTCGTCAGCGTAGAGCTGCCATTTTCCTTCGATGGAATTGTCCGCCGCAGAGCCCCCGAAGAAGGGAACGCGCCCTATAACGGAGGAAATGCCCTCAAGATAGAACTCTTCCTCTGCGGGAGAGGCTGCCATATAGAAATAGTCGGGAGCCGTGTCCTTCCCGGCCGCCTTCATTGCCTTTTCCGCGATTTCCTTTCCTCTCGCAATGCTGTCCCCGGATTTCGCGCCGGAGGCAACTCCTACAGTAAGGGAAGGATCCGCCAGAGCCAGAATCCCTACGAAGGGCTTGTCGCCGCCGATATACCCTTCAGGGGTGATGATGCCGGTAAAGCTCGTGTTTCCGAAGACGGGAACATTCCCCAGCTCCTCTTTAATCCCGGAAATCACTGCTTTTACGTCATAATCGCAGCTTGCGTAAACAAACGCCGCCTTGAGATCGGGATTTTTCACTCCCGCAGCCGCTTCCTTACCCGCAGCCTTCGCATCCGCAGCAGTACTGGATGCCACATAAGATTTGAACATGTTTTTCACTCCTTTCTTCTTTTTAACCGACTAAGGATCTGTTCCTAAAACGAGCCGGAAAAATTTTACATATATGTATTATCTCTCGAAGGCATCGTAATTTCAAGTTAATTGTTAGAATTCAGCGACCTGCAGGTCTACTTAAATTGTATCAAAAATCAGACATGCTCAGTTCCCTGATTCTTCCAGACATCAATTGCTTTTATGCCCTTCTTTTTGCCATAGAGGTATCAGTGTTATAGAATGCACTGTTCCTGGCTGTGTCGACATTCAGCTTGAATATAGAGAATCCGGCGAAATAACCGCTGTTGGGCAATCCGAATATGATACTCTGACAGAAATTCCAGGTTGTATGTATCGCGAACACTGCCCATAAGGAATCAAGACAATATACGCAGGCGCTACAAACAGTATAAAAAGACGACTATCCATCACCCTATGAAAGAGAGATCTGTGGATGCTTGCATAGTTATATACTCTTCGAGTATAATACGTAAGTTGACCTTTCGTAAAGACATTCAAAAACAGTTGATAAGGGAGGTTTTATATGAACGAAATCATCTCCGGCTATATGGTCCCGCATCCCCCGGTCATCGTGCCGGAAATCGGAAGAGGCGAGGAAAAGAAGCTGAAGGACAGCACCGAATCCTTTCGCCGGATTGCCCGGGATATAGCGGAAAAGAAGCCCGACCTTCTTGTGATAACATCCCCGCATTCCATCATGTATGCGGATTATTTCCACATTTCGCCCGGTACGGAGGCAAAGGGGAATTTCAGCCGTTTCGGAGCCGGAGACGTCACCTTCCAGGCGGAATATGACACCGCCTTTGTTTCACGTCTTTCAGAGCTCTGTGCCGCCGAGGACTTCCCCGCCGGAACCGACGGCGAGAAGGATCCCACCCTCGACCACGGCGTGATGGTGCCTCTCTATTTTATCCGTGAAGCCCTTCCGGAATGCAGAATTGTCCGCATCGGTCTTTCCGGCCTTTCTCTCGAAATGCACTATAAGCTGGGGCAGCTCATAGCAAGAGTGGCTGAGGAACTTCACCGGCGCGTCTGCTTCATCGCCAGCGGAGATCTGTCCCACTGCCAGCTCAGCACAGGCCCTTACGGCTTCAAACCCGAGGGCCCCGAATATGACGGACGCTTAATGGACGTTATGGGGCGCGCCGCCTTCGGGGAGCTCTTTGACTTTGATGAAACCTTCCTTGAAAAAGCCCAGGAATGCGGACACCGTTCCTTTGTTATAATGGCGGGAGCCTTTGACCGCACGGGTATAAAGCCCACCCCTCTTTCCCACGAAGCCACCTTCGGCGTCGGCTACGGCTTCGCGATATTCGAACCCACCGGCGAGGATCCCTCACGGAATTTCGCCCATCAGTACCGGGAGAAAATCAGAGAACGGATTGAAAGCCTCAAAAACTCCGAAGACGACTATATCCGTCTGGCCAGAAGCGCCATCGAAGCCTATATAAAAAACCGGGAGATTATCGAGATTCCCCGGGGACTTCCCTCCGAGATGCTTTCCCGCAGGGCCGGCGCCTTCGTTTCCATCCATGAAGACGGACTTTTACGGGGCTGTATAGGAACCACCGCTCCCACAACCTCTTCCATTGCGGAAGAGATTATTTCCAACGCAATTTCGGCCTCCACCAGGGATCCGCGGTTTTCCCCGATTGAGCCATACGAGCTCGACAAGCTGGAAATCAGCGTGGACATCCTCGGAGACCTTGAAAAAATTTCCTCCCCCGCGGAACTCAACGTTAAGCGCTACGGAGTCGTGGTCAGTAACGGCATGCGGCGGGGCCTCCTCCTTCCCAATCTGGACGGAGTGGACACGATTGAGGAGCAGATAAGCATAGCCAAACGCAAGGCCGGAATCAGCGACTCCGAAAATGTGGAGCTGGAGCGCTTTGAAGTCGTGAGGCACGAAGCAGGAGAAGAAACTGATGTCTGAAACAACGAGAGACGAAATCAGAAACGTAGCCATCATCGCCCATGTCGACCACGGGAAAACCACTCTTGTGGACTGCATGCTTAAACAGAGCGGCGTGTTCCGTGAAAACCAGGAGGTGGCGGAGCGCGTCATGGACTCCAACGATATAGAGCGGGAGCGGGGCATCACGATCCTCTCCAAAAACACCGCCGTGAAATACGGAAATACAAAGATAAACATCGTGGATACCCCCGGACACGCGGACTTCGGCGGCGAGGTCGAGCGTATCCTTAAAATGGTGAACGGAGTTGTGCTTCTGGTGGACGCCTTTGAAGGCGTTATGCCCCAGACGAAATTCGTTCTTATGAAGGCTCTGTCCTTAAAGCTTCCGGTAATAGTCTGTCTTAATAAAATCGACAGGGACGGCGCCCGCCCCGCGGAGGTGGTGGACGAGGTGCTGGAGCTTTTCATAAATCTCGGCGCCGACGACGACCAGCTGGACTGCCCTTTCGTCTATGCTTCGGCTAAGGACGGAACGGCTTCCCTTTCTCCGGATGAACCCGGAAGCGATATGAAGCCCCTCTTCGAAACTATCTTAAACTATATCCCGGCACCGAAGGGCGACCCCGACGCGGCCACCCAGGTTTTGATTTCCACCATCGACTATAACGAATATGTGGGACGCATAGGCGTAGGCAAGGTGGATAACGGTTTTATCCGGGTAAATCAGGAGGCGGTGATCTTAAACCACCATAATCCCGATCGCAACGAAAAGGTTAAAATCAGCAAGCTCTATGAATTCGACGGTCTCGAAAAAGTCGAGGTGAAGGAAGCCGGCATCGGCTCTATCGTGGCGATTTCGGGAATCTCGGATTTAAAGATCGGCGATACCCTCTGCGGCGTGGAAAATCCTGTAGCCATACCTTTTCAGAAAATTTCCGAACCCACCATCGCCATGAACTTCCTGGTCAACGACTCTCCTCTTGCCGGGCAGGAGGGAAAGTATGTCACGAGCCGCCATATAAGGGACAGGCTCTACAGGGAGCTGAACACCGATGTGTCCCTGAGGGTTGAGGATACCGACTCCACCGACACCTTCCGGGTGTCGGGCAGAGGTGAACTGCATCTTTCCGTTCTGATAGAAAATATGCGTCGTGAAGGCTATGAATTCGCGGTAAGCAAGGCGGAGGTCATATACAAAAAAGACAAAAACGGCAAGCTCCTTGAGCCCATGGAAACCGCCTATGTGGACGTGCCGGACGAATACACCGGGACCGTTATTTCCGCCCTTTCCGAACGTAAGGGCGAGCTTTTGAACATGAATTCCATATCCGGAGGCTATACAAGACTGGAATTCCATATCCCCTCCAGGGGACTCATAGGTTACCGCGGCCCGTTCTTAACCGATACGAAGGGCAACGGAATCATTAATACGATTTTTGACGACTACGGTCCCTACAAGGGGGATATATCCTACCGTACAACCGGGTCGCTGATTGCTTTTGAAGCTGGGGAAGCCGTGACCTACGGCCTCTTTAACGCCCAGGAGCGAGGGAGTCTCTTCATCGGCCCCGGCACAAGGGTCTATTCCGGCATGGTCATAGGCTCGAACCCGAAATCCGATGACATCGAGGTCAATGTCTGCAAGACAAAGCACCTTACCAACACCCGGACTTCTTCCTCCGACGAGGCGCTCCGGCTCACTCCTCCGGTTATTCTCTCTCTGGAGCAGGCCCTTGACTTTATCGACACCGACGAGCTTCTGGAGGTAACACCGAAATCCCTCCGGATCAGAAAAAGAATCCTCGATCCGACGCTCCGCAAGAGAGCGGCGATAAGCGCAAAGATGAAAGCCGGTTCATAAAGAACCGGCTTTCATTATACTTCTCCGAGAATGGCTTTGAAGCCCCCTTCTTTATACAGCTCCTTATAGTGCCCCAGCTCTCCCTGAATCAGGCTGTCTATAACCTGCATCCCTAAAAGCTCCACCGGAGCCTTGTCGTCGGTAAAAACCCTGTTTCCCGCCTCGTAGGGCTTTAAGTTCGCTTCCACGTCGGTCATCAGGGCGCATAACCTCTCATGGTCAATCCCTTCAATCCCCTTAAGAAGCCTTGCGTTCAGCCCCGTATCATCCGTGGCAAAAAGCTCTCTGTTTGTGGTTCCCTTTACGTCCACCATGGCCACCTCGGAAAAGACCGAGGAAATGGTATCCGCCAGATATTCGTTGATATTTCCCTCCTCGTCGGAGCGCATGCAGATGTTGACCGCCATGACCCCGTCGTCCTTAAGATGGTCATGCACCAGGGTAAAAAACTCTTTCGAGCTCATCTGGAACGGAATCGTGATGTCCTGATAGGCGTCCACGAAAATCACATCATACTTATCATCAACGCAGTTTAAATAAGCCCGGCCGTCATAGGTGATAACCGGAATATCCTCCGGCATGTCAAAAAAATCCCGGGCCAGGCGCGTAATCTTTTCGTCTATCTCCACTCCCGTAACGGAAGCCTCCGGAAAATATTGCTCCAGCAGCCCCGCATAGGTTCCGGTTCCCATTCCGAGAATCAGTATACGCGGATCCTCCTTTTCCGAAATTCCCGCAATGGCCGGCGCGGCCAGGGCGTAGTCATAATACAGTCCCGTAAGATCCGCGTGCTTAAGCTTTACCGACTGAACGCCGAAAAGCACATTGTTGCAAAGATATGTCATATCGGGGGTGTCATGAACCTGCAGGTAGTTATAGACCGATTCGCCCTCATATACCAGATCCTTTTCCCAGAACGCGAAATCATCCTTATTACCGAAAACGGAGCACAGGATAAAAAGCACCGCAGCCACCGCCGCGAGACGCTTTCCGGACTTTGTGCTGATAAAATACGCCAGGGCAATAATTAAAAGAATCCCGGAAAAGATAAGGAAGGTCACAGCCGTTCCCGCTGCCGGAATCGTCACAAAGGTAGGCAGAAACGTTCCGAGAATGCTCCCTATGGTATTGGCCGCCCCGAGGGTTCCCACAACGCTGGCATTGCTGTCAAGGCTTGTTGTGGCATATTTGGTTAAGGACGGGGTCACCGTCCCCAGCAGAAACAGCGGAAAAACGAAGATCACCATACAGGCCAGGAAAGCGGCCCAGATTAAAAGATTGGTATTGACGGAAACAATAAGCAGCCCCGTGATGGCAAGTATAATATACTTCCCTGCCAGAGGAATGGCGGCAATCCATACCGAGGCGATAAGAATACGCCGGTAGAGTCTGGCCGGATCTGCGTTTTTATCCGCCGTACGCCCGCCGTACAGATTCCCCAGAGCCATGGCAATCATGATTGTCCCGATTATAATGGTCCAGACTATCTGGGACGAACTGAAATAAGGGGCCAGAAGACGGCTTGCCCCCAGTTCCACGGCCATCACTCCCATGCCCGCGAAAAATTCGGTAAGGTATAGAAACCACCGATGATTTAAAATTGTCTTTTTCCCCTCCATAAATTCCTCCCTGTTCTTAAATTCTTTCCAGCACGTCTCTGGCAACAAACACGCCGCTGGCGGAGGCATGGGACAGGGAGTGGGTAACCCCGCTTCCATCCCCTATTACATAGAGACCTTCATAGCCCTCGGTCTCCAGATTGTTTTTAAGCTTAACCTCCATGTTGTAGAACTTCACCTCGACCCCGTAAAGGAGAGTGTCATCGTTGGCCGTACCGGGAGCGATCTTGTCCAGGGCATAGATCATTTCAATAATGCCGTCCAGGATCCGCTTCGGAAGCACAAGGGAAAGGTCTCCCGGAGTCGCGGAAAGCGTGGGCTGAACCGTACCCTCGTGAATCCTCTTTTCGCTCGAGCGCCTTCCCCGCTCAAGGTCGCCGAAGCGCTGCACTATAACACCGCCCCCCAGCATATTGGAAAGTCTCGCGATGCTCTCACCGTAGCCGTTGCTGTCCTTGAAGGGCTCCGAAAAATGTTTGGCCACCAGCAGGGCAAAATTCGTGTTGTCGGTCTTCCTGTCCTCATCTTCAAAGCTGTGGCCGTTGACCGTGATGATTCCGTTGGTGTTTTCGTTAACCACAATCCCGTGGGGGTTCATGCAGAACGTCCGCACCCTGTCCTCAAACTTTTTCGTCCTGTAGACAATCTTGCTCTCGTAGAGCTCGTCTGTAATATGAGAAAAAATCGCGGCGGGCAGCTCGACTCTGACCCCGATGTCCACCCTGTTGGATTTTGTCGGAATCGAAAGCTCTCCGCAGATGCGCTCCATCCATTTGCTGCCGCTGCGACCCACCGAGACAATGCAGTACCGGCTTTCAAGACTTCCCTTTCCGGTGTGAATCCTGAAGCCTCCTTCAAAGGCCTCGATTTTTTCCGCGGGCGTATCAAAGAAAAACTCCACCCGCTCCTTCATCTCCTCAAAAAGGTTTGTCAGCACGACATAGTTAATGTCGGTGCCCAGATGCCTGACCGACGCTTCAAGAAGCGTCAGGCTGTTCTGCATGCACAGCTTTTTAAGCGCCGTCCCGGCTGTTGAATACATCTGGGTATCCTCTCCGCCGTGGGAGGTGTTTATAAGATCGACATAGTGCATAAGCTCTATGGCTTTATCCCGTCCGATGTACTCAAAAAGCGTGCCGCCGAAATCGTTTGTAATATTATATTTTCCGTCGGAAAAGGCCCCGGCCCCGCCGAATCCGTTCATGATCGAACAGGTCGGACAGTTGACGCAGGACTTAACCTTCACTCCGTCGATGGGACAGTGCCGCTCCTTAAGCGGATGCCCCGTCTCCAGAATAGCGATGGAGAGCTCCGGCTTTTTTTTAATCAGCTCATAGGCCGAAAAAATTCCGCCGGGGCCCGCACCGATGATAACCACATCATATTTCATAATTTATAATCCCGTATTAATCCTGACTTTTCAGCCCTTCTTATGGGCAATAGCCGCCTGGGCCGCCGCAAGTCTGGCCACCGGTATGCGGAAAGGTGAGCAGGAAACATAGTCCAGCCCTATGGAATCACAAAATTCCACCGAGGAAGGATCACCGCCGTGCTCTCCGCAGATTCCCACGTGAAGTGAGGGCTTTACAGGCTTGCCGAGCTTCAATGCCATATCCATAAGCTTCCCGACGCCGGTCTGATCCAGCTTGGCGAAGGGATCGCTCTCCAATATCTTTTCGTCGTAATAGCTGTTTAAGAACTTCCCGGAATCGTCCCTGGAAAAGCCGAAGGTCATCTGTGTCAGGTCGTTGGTGCCGAAGCAGAAGAAATCTGCTTCCGCAGCGATCTCATCCGCTGTCAGAGCCGCCCTCGGAATCTCGATCATGGTTCCGACTTCGTATTTAAGATCCGAACCGGCCTTTTCGATTTCCGCATCAGCCGTTTTCACAACCACGTCCTTGACGAATTTAAGCTCCTTAGCCTCGCCTACCAGGGGAATCATGATCTCCGGCACCACCTTCCAGTCAGCATGAGCCTTCTGAACCTCGATGGCGGCACGGATAACGGCCTTTGTCTGCATCGCCGCGATTTCCGGATAGGTGACGGTAAGGCGGCAGCCCCGGTGTCCCATCATCGGGTTGAATTCCTTTAAGCCTTCAACTATTGACCTCACATCCGAAAGGGATTTGCCGAGAGCCTCGGCAAGCTTCTGCTGTTCGGCCTCCTCGTGGGGAACAAATTCATGCAAAGGCGGATCCAGGAAACGGATGGTAACCGGATTTCCCTCCATGGCCTCCAGAATCTGGCGGAAATCGTCCTGCTGATAAGGAAGAATCTTTTCGAGAGCCTTCTCTCTGGCCTCCTTAGTGTCAGCGCAGATCATCTCCCTGAAGGCCGCGATACGCTCCTCGTCAAAGAACATGTGCTCCGTGCGGCAGAGACCGATGCCCTCTGCTCCCAGCTCTCTGGCCTTCTTCGCATCTCCGGGTGTATCCGCGTTGGTACGCACCTTAAGGCGTCTGAACTTATCCGCCCAGCCCATGATCCGGCCGAACTCTCCGGCGATCTTCGCGTCCACTGTCTTAAGCTGCCCGTCATAAATATTGCCGGTGGTTCCGTCAATGGAGATATAGTCGCCTTCATGATATTCCCTGCCGGCAAGCTTAAAGCATTTGTTTTCCTCATCCATTTCGATGTCGCCGCAGCCGGAAACGCAGCATTCGCCCATTCCTCTGGCAACCACCGCCGCGTGGCTGGTCATTCCGCCCCTGACGGTTAAGATACCTTCGGCGCTCTTCATTCCTGTAATGTCCTCAGGGGAAGTCTCCAGACGCACCAGCACGACCTTTTCGCCGCGCCCCGCCCAGCTTGTGGCATCGTCTGCCGTGAAGACGATCTTTCCGCAGGCCGCTCCCGGAGAGGCTCCGAGTCCCTTTCCGATGGGCGTTGCCGCCTTGACGGCTTCGGGATCAAACTGGGGATGAAGAAGGGTATCGAGGTTTCTGGGATCAATCATGGCCACAGCTTCCTCTTCTGTCTTATGCCCCTCGTCAACAAGGTCACAGGCAATCTTCAAAGCCGCCTGGGCCGTACGCTTTCCGTTACGACACTGGAGCATGTAGAGCTTCTTGTTTTCCACGGTAAATTCCATGTCCTGCATGTCGTGGTAATGGTTTTCCAGAGTCTCGCAGACTTTTATGAAGTCAGCGTAGGCCTCGGGGAATTCCTGTTCCATCTGGGCAATCGGCATCGGGGTGCGGACTCCGGCCACAACGTCCTCGCCCTGGGCGTTTTTAAGGAACTCGCCCATAAGCTTCTTTTCTCCCGTAGCGGGATCTCTCGTGAAGGCCACGCCGGTTCCGGACTGATCATTGAGATTTCCGAAGACCATGGGCATGACGTTGACCGCCGTCCCCCAGGAATAGGGGATGTCGTTGTCCCGGCGGTATACATTTGCCCGGGGATTGTCCCATGAGCGGAACACCGCCTCGATGGCGAGTTTTAACTGCTCCACGGGATCCGACGGGAAATCCTTTCCCAGCTGCTTTTTATATTCTTCCTTAAACTGCTCCGCCAGCTCCTTTAAATCCGCGGCGGTTAAGTCCACATCAAATTTGACTCCCTTGCGTTCCTTCATTTTATCAATGAGCTGTTCGAAATACTTCTTTCCGACCTCCATGACCACATCGGAAAACATCTGGATGAAACGGCGGTAGGAATCATAGACAAAACGCTCAAAGGCGGGATCGGGATTGCCCTTTATCATGGCGGCAACCACTTCGTCGTTAAGCCCGAGATTAAGAATCGTATCCATCATTCCGGGCATTGATGCCCTGGCTCCGGAACGGACCGACACAAGCAGGGGATTTTCGAGGTCTCCGAACTTCTTCCCGTTCAGCTCCTCCATCTTTTTCACACCCTCCATGGCCTGACCCATTATCTCATCGTTGATCTTACGGCCGTCCTCATAATATTGCGTACAGGCTTCGGTCGTTATCGTAAATCCCTGGGGCACCGGGAGGCCGATATCGGTCATTTCCGCGAGATTCGCGCCCTTGCCTCCGAGAAGATTTCTCATGCTCATGTTTCCTTCACTGAACATATAGACCCATTTGTTTGCCATTGCTTTCCTCCTGTGGATAATACAAACGTTTGCAACTACTCTATTTTAAATACAGATCCGTCAAAAGTCAATCGTCAGGCTTGACGTAAGACACAATAACAATTACACTTGAAGGGTTGCAAAAAAGACTGCGAAACGGGTTTAAAACAATGAATAATCCACGCTTTAAAAAAACAACCATCTTTTTCGTCACGACAACTGCGCTCAGCCTTTGCCTCATGGCCTGCACAAACCTTTCGTCACTCTCTTTTTCCGACGGAAGCGAATCGGTCTCCGAATCCAGCACGGCTGTTCTGGATGAGCTCAGGGATGCCATCAACGATAATATCGCCATATCGGAAAGCCTTACCGGTTTATCTTCCGTCGCCGCCCTGCCCGGCGATTCAGGAGCTGAAATCAAAAAAGGGGAAACCCTCTTCCCCTTAAACTTTCCTTTCCCCGACTATCTGACGGGCTATGAACTTTTCCTTGTCGGAAACGCCGACAAACCGAATCATTACTTTGTGCGTCTCTTAAGCCCATACGGCGGTGTGGTTCAGGAATTCGGCGATATGGAATTTGAACACTACCCGGAATACCGTTTCGAGGATCTTACCACCGGCGAAGACGGCGGCGGTCTTTCCGTTATTCCCTACGGGGATACGGAGGACGAAAGAGCAGGCTACTACTATGCCTTCAACGTAACAAACGAGGTGGAGGCCACCTTCACGGAGGACGCAGTCAGAATTCCGAAATTTGACGGCTTTATAAAAGGAACCTTCCGGGCTCTTTACTACACCGAAAAAAAAGGCGCCCTGAATTTAAGCCGTGTGTTCTATACCTATCTGCCGGAATTTAAGAAGCTCTATAAATACCGGCAGTGTCAGATCACCGTTCCGAACGGGGACTATCGTAATGCCGAAATCAGCATCACAAATTCCCTGGAAAAGGACAAGCTTATTTATAAAAGCACTCTGGAGCTGGATTCCGACATGGAGCCAATAAACCAGGACTATTACAAAACCCTGCTTTTCAATTCTCCCGAAATCACAGACGGCCACAAAAAAGAAGCCGCCACCCGGGCGGAAACCCTGAAAAAGCTGAACATTGACGAACTGGAGCCCGTGGGGAAATATATCGATGAATTCGACGAGCTTCTGCTGGAGGTGTTTTTCGATGAAGCAAGCGCCAAAGGCTATGCCATCTTCTATACCTGGTATTATGACGGAAGCTTAAAGAAATACAGCACTGTCGAGACCTTCCCGATCGAAGGCTTCAAGAACCGTTCCGAAATCTACGATTTCAACCTTATGACAACAAATCAGCTCATGGAGATTTCAGGCTACTATAAATACACGGAATACATTGCCGGTCTCTTAAAACACCTTCAGATCAAGGATTTCGATGAACTGGACGACTCGGCGGAAGGCTCCGGCTACAGCACTCTCCTGGAGGAAAATTTCACCTACAGGGACGACGGAAGTCTCTACTACCACGGCCACTCCCACAGCGCCTATTATTACGGAACGGACAGAATGGGGATGGGGGAAACCAGCGATAAGCTCGGCAGGATTGTTACCTCCTCCGCCGTTTCGATTCCCGGCGGAGTTGAGGAATACTACAATTTCTACGCCGACGAAAAGGCCACCCGTCCCGCCTGGCAGCTCTATGTTTTGCGCGGGGACACCGAAACAACCCTGGAGCTTAACAAGGTTAAGACGGTAACAACAAAGAAAAAGAAGAAAAAGTCCTCGTAAGGAACTGTTTTATTGCGGAAGACCCAGTGCCGCCGCTGCTGCCGCCGCTGCCGCCGCTGCTGCTGCCGCTGCCGCTTCAGCCGCGCTTGTATCAACCGGTGTGTCCGTAGGCAGACCGGTCAGAGGATCGATATTGGTCGGAGCAAGCGCTGCCGCTGCCGTACTGGCCGAGAACAGCGGATTGCCGAAAGCGTCAAAGGAATGCGGACAGAAGCCGGTACCGCCGCCGGTGCCGTCCTCATCGGGACTGGTCACATAAACTCCGGTGGTCTTGTACGGACAGGTGTCTCCGGCCCGTAACCCCGTAGCCGCGCAGACCATTCCCAGGACATGATTGGTGCATCCGGTTTCTGGCACCGTTCCCTCTGCAAAAATCTCCGAATGGGCGCTTCCGTCCAGAGTGCAGAGCCCGCTGACCGCCAGCTTTCCTGATTTGCTGCAGGCCACTGCGGTCACTATCCCGTCCGGTTCCGTAAAGCCGGGATCGGGCAATCCCTCATGAACCTGCTTCATAATATCATGCCAGAGATTCTTGGATTCGTTTTTCCATTCTCCCGAAAGCTTCACATTGTTATCATAGCCTGTCCAGGTCGTGCAGGTATAGTAGGGCGTGTAGCCGGAGAACCAGACGTCGTTATAGTCAGAAGTCGTTCCGGTCTTTCCCGCGATCGACATCCCTTCAAAATTACAGCGCGCTCCCGTTCCCTTAGTCACCACGTCCTGCATGGCGCTGGTCAGAAGATAGGCCGTTGTCGGCTTTATGACCTGGGTGGTCACCTTCGTGTTTTCCAGCAGAACATTTCCGTCATGATCCAGGATTTTGGAATAAAATCTGGGCTTTATGTATTTCCCGCCGTTGCCGATAAGGGCGTAGGAGGCGTTCAGCTCCAGATTCTTAACTCCCAGGGTTATTCCGCCCAGAGCCAGGGTCTGGGAAATATCCGAAAAGACTTTTCCGTCCTCCGTTACCTTCTTGTCCACCAGGGTCGTAAAGCCCATCTTCTGAAGATAGTCGAAGCCCAGCTGCGGAGTAATGTCCGTCAGGGTCCGGACGGCAATTATGTTCAGTGACTGCTCGATGCCGTAGCGGAGTGTGCATATCCCCTTATACCCCGAAGAATACCAGTTGGAAACGGGACGTCCGGTATCGTAGTTAAAGGGCTCGTCCACCTCCACCGAGGCCAGGGTTTTAAGCCCCGTATCAAAAGCCGGGGCATAGGTTGAAACAACCTTGAAGGTGGAACCGGGCTGGCGCGTCGTGTCGGTGGCGCGGTTTAAGGTAAGGCTTGCCTCCTTCTTCCCTCTCCCGCCTACGATCGCCTTGACATAGCCGGTTTTCTGATCTTCTATGGTTACCGATATCTGGGGCTGGGGGGTAGTGGAAATCGCCTCGTCCACAAACTCATAGCCCTGGGAAAGAATATAGTCCTTATAGGCCTCCGCCCCGAGATTGGCATCGGATACGGTGCTGTAGAGGCGGTCATAACCGGCGTTGCTTTCCTTGAAATATTTCTGCATGGACTCGGAAGAGAAGTTATGATATTCCCCTCCGCTGTCCTTAACGGTCAGCTGGTAATCCAGCATATATTTAGTCCCGGCAGGGTAATTATCCTCGTTCCCGGTAATCTCGTCGCAGATCGCCTGGATTTTCGGATCCTGGGTGGAATAAATCGCAAGTCCGCCGGAATAGAGCTGGTTATAGGCCTGAGTCTCGGTAAAGCCAAGCTCGTTTACCATATCCTCCATAATCTGCTTCGTAAGGGCATCCACAAAATAGGAATTAACCGAGGCTTCCTCCACCTGGGAATTGACGGTCTGGATTCTGGAGTAAACGTCATCTGCCATGGCCGCGTCATAGGAAGCCTTATCAATATAGCCCTGTTCCAGCATATATTTCAGCACAATCCGTCTGCGCTCGGCGTTTTTATCCGGATGGGAGATCGGGTTATATCTCGAGGGATTCTGGGTAATGCCCGCAATGACCGCGTCCTCGGAGAGATTGAGCTCGGATACGTTTTTATTGAAATAACGAAGGGCCGCAGCCTGCACTCCCAGCGTGTTCTGCCCCAGGTTGATGGTATTAAGATAGAGCTCTAAAATCGTATCCTTGGTGATATCCGGCTGCTTTTCCAGCTCGATGGCAAGGTACTGCTCCTGAATCTTACGCTTCAGGCTCTCCGCAAAAGAGGATTCATGGGTCCAGGTCGAAGCAAAGACATTGTTTTTTATAAGCTGCTGGGTGATGGTGCTGGCGCCCTGTGAAAAGTTCCGGCTCTTAATACCCGTCACCGCCGCACGGATAATTCCCTTGATGTCAATGCCGTTGTGGTCATAGAAGCGCTCGTCTTCAATAGCCACAAAAGCGTGCTGGAGATCCAGGGGAATCTTGTCTATGGTCTGATAAATCCTGTTGGAATCCGCGGCAACCAGCTTTGTTATACGGTTTCCCTCCGAGTCATAAATCCAGGAGGAATAACCCACGGGCCGGATGTCCTTTTCATTTATGGTGGGAGCAGCGGCCAGTATTCCCTTGAACACTCCGATCCCCGCCGCCGTGCCTGCAACTCCGGCAGCGATGCAGGAAAGAATGACCATGAGAATAACAGCGACCACGACCATATTTGTAATTTTCGGTATTCTGGAGCGCAGTTTTTTCAGACGTTTCCGCGCCCCCGCCTGAGAATAATTCATTTTAAGCCTTTCGATGAGTTTATCTGTTATTGTGATTATAGTATACTGAAGAAAATAGGTCAAATTGCCTTGAACGCTCCGTTTTGAAGTGGTATCATAGAAATACTATATTGATGTGCTTAAGGTACATCCCGCGTGATAATAATTATTTCATCAGGAGGAATGAAAACATGACAAACGTCCCTACCATTAAAATCGGCATTGTGGCGGTAAGCCGCGACTGCTTCCCGGCAAGCCTTGCCACCAACAGGAGGAAGGCTCTTGTTGATGCCTACACGAAAAAGTACGGCGCCGATGACATTTATGAATGTCCGATCTGTATCATCGAGAGCGAAACCGATATGGTCAAGGCCCTGGAGGATGTGAAGGCAAACGGTTGCAACGCCCTTTGCGTCTATCTGGGCAACTTCGGCCCCGAAATCTCCGAGACTCTTCTTGCCAAGCATTTCTGCGGCCCCAAGATGTTTACGGCAGCTGCCGAGGAGTCCCAGAGCGATCTTATAGACGGGCGCGGCGATGCCTACTGCGGTATGCTTAACGCCAGCTACAATATAGCCCTTCGCAACATCAACGCCTATATTCCCGAATTCCCGGTAGGAACTGCCGAGGAATGCGCGGATATGATCCACGACTTCCTTCCCATTGCACGGGTTGCGGTAGGCTTAAGCGAATTAAAGCTCATTACCTTCGGCCCCAGGCCCCTCAATTTCCTGGCCTGCAACGCCCCCATCAAACAGCTCTACAACCTTAACGTCGAGATTGAGGAAAATTCCGAGCTCGACCTTTTCGAATTCTTCAACAAGCACGCCGATGACAAGCGCATCGCGGACATCGCCGCGGATATGCAGCAGGAGCTGGGCGGCAGCCAGAACGAAGAGATGCTTAAAAAGCTGGCCCAGTATGAGCTGACTCTGACCGACTGGATTGCGGAGCATAAAGGATATCGTAAATATGTTGCCATCGCCGGAAAATGCTGGCCTGCTTTCCAGACCCAGTTCCACTTTGTGCCCTGCTATGTCAACAGCCGCCTTACCGGCCGCGGTATTCCGGTATCCTGCGAGGTTGATATCTACGGTGCCCTTTCCGAATATATCGGAACCTGCATAAGCCAGGACGTTGTTACCCTTCTGGATATCAACAATACCGTTCCCCAGGATATGTTTGATGAAGCTATCAAGGGTAAATACGATTACAGCCATAACGACACCTTCATGGGATTCCACTGCGGCAATACCTGCTCAAAGATGGTCTGCAACCCGCATCTTGATTTCCAGCGTATCATGGCCAGGAACCTTCCGAGAGAGTTCACCGACGGAACCCTCGAGGGCGATCTGAAGCCCGGAAATATTACCTTCTACCGCCTGCAGTCCACCGCGGACAATAAGCTTCGGGCTTATGCTGCCGAGGGCGAAATCCTCGAAGTGGCCACAAAGAGCTTCGGCGGCATCGGCGTATTCGCGATTCCCGAGATGGGCCGCTTCTATCGCCATGTGCTGATCGGAAAGAACTTCCCGCACCACGGCGCGGTCATGTTCGGCCATTACGGCAAGCCGCTCTACGAAGCGCTTAAATATGTCGGCGTCGATCCCGACGAAATCGGCTACAACCAGCCTAAGGGAGTTCTCTACAAGGGCGAGAATCCTTTCGCGTAATTACCGATAAAGCTTAATAATAAGGCCCCCGGAAATCCGGGGGCCTTTTCGATGTTTATTATAGCTTCATCAGTATCTCATTGCTTCGCTGGATGAATTTCGTCATCTGGTCGGGCGGCAGCTGTTTGTTTGAAAGCACCGCCAGATCGTAAAGATGCTCACAGATAAGCTTTGTATTGTCTCCCTCTGGCTCTTCAATGACCTTCTGCACCAGCGGATGGGCTGCGTTCAGGATAAGAGTCTCTCCCTCGCTGTCCTTGAACAGATCGTTTTCGCCGCTCCCTCCCATGGAGTACATCTTCATCATCTCCTGCATCCTGCGGTTTTCCTCGGAGAGGGTGAGCATCCCGGCAACCTTTTTGTTTTTCAGCTTCTGAACCTTAACCGTAAGCTTCGCTTTCTTCTCAGCCTTTCGAAGGATCTTCTGGATTTTTTCCGCCGCCTGTTCAAACCGCTCGGTATCCGCCTTTGACTCCTTTGACTTCATGGCATCCGTCACATCGGCATCGATTCGTTTGAAATTCACGCCCTCGTTTTTCATCTCCAGCTGCTGCATGAAGGGCACATCAATATTGTTCTTTAAAATCACCGCCGTCATCTTCGCGGCCCGGAACATATTAATGTACTGGCCCTGCTGCTGCTCATCGGTGACGTAGTAGATAATGGTTTCCTTTTTCTCCTCTTCCACCGTTTCGCCGTTTTCGTCAACGACCTCACCTTCGGCCTTTTCCGCGGTTTCCTCCACCGCATCCTCCGCGGTTTCTTCGGCGGTCTTAGCTGTCTCTTCCGTTGCTTCCGCTGCTTCCGCGGCCTTATTTTCCGGCGTCTCCTCCGCGTCCTCAGTTTTCCCGGAATCCTTCTCCTGTTCCGCTTCTCCGTCCTCTCCGGTATCGGTGGGTTTAACCTTAAGGCACTCCGGCAGCGTCAGATACTTTCCGTCAATATCCTTAAAGAGAATGTAATCATTGATCTTGTCGCTGAATTTATCGTTTCTTAAATAGCCGTATTTAATGAAGGGCGAAATATCCTCCCAGTATTTCTCATAATTCTCCTTATCTGTCTTGCACATGCCGGAGAGCTTTTCGGCCACCTTCTTTGTGATGTAGTCCGAAATCTTAGTAACAAATCCGTCGTTCTGGAGGGCGGAGCGGGAAACGTTAAGCGGCAGGTCGGGACAATCTATGACGCCCTTTAAGAGCATAAGAAACTCCGGAATAACCTCTTTAATATTGTCCGCGATAAAGACCTGGTTGTTATAGAGCTTTATCACTCCCTCGATGGACTCGTACTCTATATTAATCTTGGGGAAATAGAGTATCCCCTTTAAATTAAAGGGATAATCCATATTAAGGTGAATCCAGAACAGCGGCTCCTTGTAGTCCCTGAAAACCTTGCGGTAAAATTCCTTGTACTCCTCATCCGTACAGTCCTTCGGAGTCTTCATCCATAAAGGTGTTGTGTCGTTAACGCTCTTCGGCGCAGCCGGAGGCACCTCGTTGCCGTCCTTGTCCTTTGTGGGTTTGGGAGGCTCGGCGTTAACGTTCTTTAAATAGATCTCCGTGGGCATGAAGGAACAGTACTTCTCCAGCACCTCCCGAACCGTATATTCGTTGGAATACTTGAGGCAGTCTTCGTTAATATGAAGAGTGATTTCGGTTCCTACCCGGGTCCGCTCCCCCGCTGTCATTCTGAATTCCGTAGCATCTCCGTCGCACTCCCAGTGAACGGCCTCGGCTCCCTCCTTATAGGAAAGGGTATCGATCTCCACCTTGTCGGCCACCATGAACGCCGAATAGAAGCCCAGTCCGAAATGGCCGATGATCTGATCCGCGTCAGACTTATCCTTATATTTTTCGAGAAAATCCGTGGCGCCGGAAAAGGCGATCTGGTTAATAAACCTGTCCACCTCATCCGCATCCATGCCGATACCGTTGTCGATGAATTTCAGGGTCTTGTTTTTATCGTCCGTCAGAACATCGATGCGGCCCTTCAGCCCGGCTCCTTCGCCCTCGCCTCTCTCTTCTTCCGGCGCGGTATACTCTCCGAGCATTTCAATCTTTTTTAATTTGGTAATCGCATCACACCCGTTGGAGATCAGCTCCCGGATAAAAATATCCTGATCCGAATACATCCATTTCTTGATGATCGGAAAAATGTTCTCACTGCTGATTGAGAGGTTTCCCTGTCTTTGTTCCATGATTGCAAACCCGTCCTTTCTTTATCATAATCAGATACCGCCGGCGAAATTCAAATTATGTAAACCGCATCGGTATCCCGCTTTGCACAGGAAACATTGTAAAACCGCCATGAACAAAAGTCAACAAAAAATTAGCACTCATTTTAAGTGAGTGCTAACAGCCATATTTCAACAGCTTCGGAAGCTTCTTTCTCAGCTTATGTTTTTCACCCTTCCTACCGAAACATAATTTCCCAGGATCGCCGCGTAGTCCGTGCCCTCTTCGGTTCCCGGTTCATGAAAGCCCTCAACCATAAGCTCCGCTCCTCCGTCCGGAAATTTCCGCACCACATTATAACGGTCTTTATAAAAAGCCAGACGGGATACCTTTCTGTCCCTTAATATTCCCCGGCACTCATGAAGGGCACAGCCGGGAAAATTAACATTGAGAATCTGCCCCGGGATGTATGGCTCATTCATAAGCTCTTCCATTATTTCCCGAAGATATCTGTCCGTCACCTGATGATTTTTTTGAGCCGCCTCCGAAAAGGCTATTGCCGGGCAGCCCTGAAATTCCGCTTCGAAAGCCGCTCCCGCCGTAGCGGAATACTGTATATCGGAGGCCATATTGTAGCCGTAGTTTATTCCCGACAGCACCAGATCGGGCCCTGAGGGCATAATACTGAGGCTCCCCACCCTGACGCAGTCCCCGGGCGTGCCGCTAACCGAAAATGCTTCGACCCACTCAACCGGAAAATCATGGGGGTGCACCTCAAGGGAATGTCTCAGGGTTATGCTGTGGGAAGCCGCGCTGTTTTCCTTTGCCGGAGCAACCACCCAGACCCTGCCGAACTCCCTTGCCGCCTCGGAAAGCCTTACAATACCGTCCGAATCAATTCCGTCATCGTTTGTGATCAGAATGTTCATGTTTTCCCCCCTCTGCTGCAGTTCCTGACATTCAGACTCCGTCTCTTCCATCCCAGGTATCATCATACCACGGATTCCTCCGATGTAAACATTCTGTAACTATTCACAGGATGCAAAGCAGACTGTGAATAGTTACAACATTCTGACCTGATAAGGTTTACATCGGAGGAATCATCTGTTATAATAGCAAAGGTTTCGCCACGGACGGCGATGAAAGGTTTCGCCACGGACGGCGATGATGCGAAGTTTTTTAATCGGATACAGGATGTATCAAATTAAAAAACGAGCTGTTTATCATCGCCACGGACGGCGATGATGCGAAGTTTTTTAATCGGGGTCGTAGCTCAGCTGGGATGAGCGTCTGCTTGACGTGCAGAAGGTCTGCGGTTCGATCCCGCACGGTCCCACGTAAAACGCCCGGAGAATTTCTCCGGGCGTTTTATCATCCGCATAAGCATTCCTCTTATTGATTTTATCGAACAGATGTTCTATAATTTATATGGGACGTTTGTCTGAGTATGATTATCAATGCTGAAAAGAGGAGGGCATAAATTGGCGAAAAGACCGAAATCTCCCATGCCGGTATCGCAGAGAGCCAAAATATTCGCGCCCTTTGATGCTTTGCGCGGATTTTCGGCGGCGCTGCGTGCAAAAGAAAAAATAATACAGCCAAAAAGACTGCTTCTCGAAGATAAGCTGGAGGAGCTCAACAGAAAAGCCTCTGAACTGAAAAAAGGAGATTATGTTTCAATCCTCTACTATTGTGACGGAGAGTATCTTTCTGTTTCCGGCTTCCTGTCAGATATAAACATGCACGGCAGAACCTTTGCCGTTGCCGGAAAAGAGATCTGTTTTGACGATATTTTCGAGCTGGATTGAAGCGTCCTGCGAAAAGTACAACTATCCCTTCAGTTCAAAAATATCATTGTAAATATCAAAAAAGTTCGTTGTATCTATTGCCACGCTCCGTTCAAAGGAAAGGGAGTCCCAGAGCTCCTCATTCAGGTTGGAGTGGATCGAGCCGATAAACGCGTCATAGACCTTGTTAAACGCCTCGTTTTTCCGTTCCCGGACAATGCGGGCTTTATTCGCCTCTGTCTCCTCCCGGTCAAAGGTGCTTATGCACTTTATCACGTGATATCCGTACTCCGTCTCCACAAGTTTGCTGACTTCATCAGTGGCCAGGTCAAAGGCAGCTTCCTCGAAAGCCTCAGGCATCGTTCCCTTTCCGAAGGTGTACTGACTCTCCTCGCCTTCGTTATAGCGCTCTGCGAGCGTGTCAAAATCCACACCGTCGTCCACCGCCATGGAACGAATCTCCCTGGCCTTCTTATGGGCCTTAAGCTTATCGACCTGACTGAACTCTATCCGGTTTCCCTTTGAATCCGTCATACAGGTCTTTATCAGGATCTGCTTCACGGTAATCGAACGGGCCTCATCATCGCTGATCTCAGGGTTGACATCTGAAGTGATGTTCTGATATACCTTGTCCGCCAGAGCATATTCACTGTACATACGCTCCACACTTTCCCTGTCTACTCCCAGCGCCTCCTTTGTTGCGCTGTCCATGGAGGACAGAAAGCGTTCGGCAGCCTCTTCAACAGAAGCCGTATCGTTTTCGTCGAGCCATACTCCCCGTTCTGACGCAAGGAGGTTCATTGCCTTTATCTGGGCCAGTCTGGCAAGGGTAATATCCTTAAGCTCCTCCGACAGCTTCGCCCCGCCCAGATCTTTCTCCCAGATCTCCTCCCCGAAGGCATCGGTATACTGATCCTCCGAGGTATACATGTAAACATTGGCCTCAGGTACAAAACAGCCCAGATTGTCAATCCTGAATATTTCGTTATCAGCAAACTCGCTCATCAAAACAATCTGCGTTTCCTCCGAGCTCCGGGAACAGCCTGAAAGGAGGCAGAGCAGCAAAGTCATGATAATAAAAACGGCAGGAATTTTATTTGAAATCATGGTGGTATTATATCAGAATTAATTCCTCTATAAAACATTGAATTTATTCGGAAAATGAAGTATTATGAACACGGAAGTTGGGGCATCAGGTCTGGGGAGATAGGAGGAAACCATGAAAAAATTCGGGAGATTTTTGTTTTTTTTGCTCTTGGCAGGCGGTGCGGCTCTTGGCACCTGGTGGTATTTAAAGAGCAAGGACGACGCGGGAGACTTTGAAGATTTCGACGATGAAGAGGACGACGAGCTGGACGCCTTCTTAAAAGAAGAAAGCGAGGCTGCCGGAAAGGATCGGGAGTATGTGCCTTTAAATCTTGCGGAAGAAGCAAAGGAAACCGTTACCGAAGACGTCTCTGAAACGGCTGAAAAGGCAGCCACGGGCGCGGGAAAAATCATCGGCGATGCGAAAAAAGCCGCGGCCGAGGGAGCAAACGTGGTAAAGGAAGCCGCGGAGGACGCGGTCTCCGAGTTCAAATTCGAAAGCCTTAATAACTGATACGTCCGAAAGAAAGGCGCGGCCGCTATGGGTCGCGCCTTTTTGTGGTCTTACTCTTCCGCCTCTTCCTGAAAATTCTTCTTCACGATTCCCATCAGATCCCTTGCCTTGTCCTTAAGTCTGGGATTTACTCCCCGTGAGGTAATAATATTCGAAAGCAGCTTTGATGCTGTGTTATAGTCTTCCAGACGGACACTGAGAGCTGAAATCAGATAGTCCAGAGTGTTTTCATCCATTCCCGCTATGGGAAATTCCTCCCCGGCCCGCGCTGCAATAAAGGAATCCCTGGCCAGCTTGATCGCCCCCTTAAGATCCATGTCGCAGCGTTCCTTCTGATCTGCGTAGTTTGCCGCTTCAGGATTGAGACACTCTTCCTTTCCTTCCATAACCCAGGCAAGCTTCAGGCACAGATAAGCCTTTTCCGAATCCTTGCCCTTTGTCAGGGCAATATTGGTAAGAGCTATCTTGTAGCGCCGGATCGCATCGTTATAGGAATAGGCTCCCGCCGGCTCCTCATAGTTAAACTGGGGGGCAATCTTCTCTTTAATAAGCGGCTTTAAACGATCGGAAATGGTTCCGAAAAATTTGGAAACCGTGGCATAGCCGCACCTGGGACAGACGACCACGTCATACTTATGGGTATCCAGCTGCTCAAACTGCTGTCTTAAGATATCGTCGGTACCGATCATCCTGACTCTGGCCGACTTGATGCTCCGGCTCGTAAACTTATTGGCGCAGACCGTACACTCATACTTCTTGTCAAGGAGATAATCCTCCTCATGATCCCTGATCTCTTCCATGTTTTCCTTTCCGCCGTGATTTCACGGCCCAGCTTACTTCAGCGACTGCGCAGCGGGAAAACTTATCCTCCCGATGTGGGCAGTTTAAATGAGCTTTTAAGCGACACAATTCTGTTGAACACCGGTGAGCCCGGAACCGAATCCTTCGCATCCACGGTAAAGAACCCGTTTCTTACAAACTGGAAGCTCTCATAGGGTTCTGCATCCTTCAGCGCGGGTTCCACAAAACATGAATCGCATTCCTTTAAGGAATTCGGATTAAGGTTCAGATTTCCCTCTTCATCATACATCGGTCCGGATTCATCCACAATATTCTCATAGAGCCGCGCCCTGACCTTTACGGCATCAGCGGCCGAAACCCAGTGGATCGTGCCCTTTACCTTCCGGTTAATCACGCGGGAATCTCCCTGCTTTGTCTCGGGATCGTAAGTGCAGTGCACCTCAGTTACTCTTCCCTCCTCATCCTTTTTAAAGCCGGTGCAGCGGACAAAGTAGGCATTCATGAGCCTCACCTCATTGCCGGGATAGAGCCTGTGATATTTGGGCACGGGTTCTTCAAGAAAATCGTCCCGCTCGATATATAGTTCCCGTCCGAAGGTGAGTTCTCTATCTCCCAGCGCCTCATTGTCCGGATTATTTACGGCCCGGACCTTCTCGGTCTGTCCCTCGGGATAGTTGTCGATAATCAGCTTTACGGGATCCAGCACGGCCATCAGCCGCTTTGCCTTCGGCTTTAAATCTTCACGGATACAATATTCCAGCATGGACATTTCCGAGGTTGCGTTCGCCTTGGAAATACCGCTTAATTCCACAAAAAGCCGGATGGATTCCGGGGTGTAGCCCCTGCGCCGTAACCCCGCCACCGTCACGAGTCTGGGATCATCCCAGCCGTCAACGGTTCCGTTTTCCACCAGCTTCTTAATATAACGCTTCCCTGTCACGACGTTATTTAAATACATCTTCGCGAACTCAATCTGCCGCGGCGGATGGGGATATTCCGTTTCACGCACCACCCAGTCGTATAAGGGTCTGTGATCCTCAAATTCCAGGGTGCAGAGGGAATGGGTAATGCCCTCGATGGCGTCCTCCAGCGGATGGGCAAAATCGTACATCGGATAAATGCACCATTTATCTCCGGTATTCTGGTGACTTAAGTGGGCAATGCGGTATATCACGGGATCCCGCATATTGATATTCGGGGAGGACATATCTATTTTTGCCCGAAGCACCTTCTCACCGTCAGCATACTTTCCGTCCTTCATCTCAGTGAACAGGCGGAGATTTTCCTCCACGCTCCTGTTCCGCTCCGGATCATCCCGTCCCGGCTCCGTAAGGGTTCCGCGATACTCCTTTAATTCTTCTGCGGAAAGATCCGACACATACGCCTTTCCCTTTTTAATAAGCTTAAGGGCCGCCTCATACATCTCGTCAAAATAGTCCGAGGCAAAGAAGAGCCTGTCCTCCCAGTCCGCCCCCAGCCAGGAAACGTCCCGTTTAATTGATTCCACAAACTCACTCTTTTCCTTTGTGGGATTGGTGTCGTCAAAACGGAGATTAAACTTCCCGCCGTATTCCTTTGCCATTCCGTAGTTTAAAAGAATGCTCTTCGCGTGCCCGATATGAAGAAAACCGTTGGGTTCCGGCGGAAAGCGGGTATGAACGGTATCGTAAACTCCCTCCGCCAGATCCTTATCGATTTCACGCTCAATAAAATGTTTGGATTCTGCCATTTGTTCTGCCTCCGAAAATCTGTGTCTCCAAGTATACCCCACGGGAGTTCAAAAAACAATCGTGCGATTCCCTGGGATATGGTATACTTGAAAAAACACCGAAAGCGTCTTCAGTCGCTTAAAGCAGCGGCAGAAAGGGGAAATATGAACGTTAAGGGGAAAACAATAATGATCACCGGAGGCGCGGGAGGTCTGGGCTCAGTCATGGCTGAAGTTCTGGCGGAAAACGGGGCGAATGTCGCGATTCTCGACCTTCCGGCCATGAAGGAAACCGCTGAAAAGCTCTCGAAAAAGCTTTCATCGGAAGGGGTCACGGTGTTCTTTGAAGGCATTGATGTGACAAGCGCCGGGGACTGGGAGAGGGTCGTTAAAAACGTGAAGGAACGCACCGGCACAGCCTTTTTTACGCTTGATGAAGATTTCACCTTGGCACTGGACGACACAGCAGTTTTTACGCTTGATGAAGATTTCACCTTGGCACTGGATGACGCAGCAGTTTTCACACTCGAAGACGACTTCGCTTTGGCACTAGATGAAGCAGCTTTTTTCACACTCGAAGATGATTTCGATTTAATGCTAGAAGAGGACTTTGACTTTTCGCTAGACGACGAAATTCCATTTACAGGCACCAATTTGCCATCGACGCAGACATAATAAGTTTGCGATTTCATC
>JAILBQ010000122.1 GCA_024680815.1 Lachnospiraceae bacterium
CCTATCCCAACTGGGAAGCTGTTGCGGATCCCTACTATTCAAATCAGGATTCCCAGGAATCCGTTACCACCGGTGAAGCTGTTCTCGATGCTCACCCCGACATTGACCTTATCATCTGCAACGACTCCACTGCTCTTCCCGGACAGTGCCAGGCCGCACAGAACAAGGGTCTCACAAAGGACGATATCACAATCACAGGTTTCTGCACACCTTCCGGCATGACCGCTTATCTTGATGCGGGCATCCTTGAGAGATGGGGACTTTGGGATTGTGGCGTTCAGGGCGCTCTCGGCTGCTATTTCGCAGCGCTCCTTGCAGCGGGCAACGAAGTTAAGGCCGGCGAGGATGTTGAGGTTCCCGGAATCGGCACCGTTTCCGTTATCCCGAACGGCGACCTCGTAGAGGGACAGGCTACAGCGGATGTGAACAACGGCGTTGTGCTTCTTCCCGAGCGTGTTGTATTCACGGCTGATAACGTAGCAAACTACAACTTCTAATGAAAGTTCCGGACGGCGGCTGCCAGGATGACCGCTTGCGGTCAATCCTTGGCAGACATCGGACGGGCTGATGTGGATGAGGAAAAAAGCTACGCGAACGAAGAGAGCGGAGCGATTTCCGAATCCACATCAAGGATTGCGGGAGCGGCGAAGCCGCGGAGCAATCCGAACTTTCACTTATAGTGACATGAGAACTTAGGAGGATTATTATGGCTGATAAAGACGGACTCAAGGTTGCGAAAGATTATCATCTGGATAAGGCTTTTGCCAACATGGGCAGCTTTCACGTAAAGGGAGCTGACAGCCTTGATTGGGGCATGAAGAAGCATTTGTCCCGGATTTTTAATCCGAAGACCGGGAAAACGGTCATGTTTGCTTTTGACCATGGCTATTTCATGGGCTCTACAGCTGGTCTGGAAAGACTTGATCTGGTTATCCCGCCGCTTATGCCGTATGTTGACGTGCTGATGGCGACGAGAGGTGCGCTCAGAAGCTGCGTTCCTGCAAATAATGACCGTGGTATTGCGCTCAGAGTGACCTCGGGCTCCTCGATGCTTAACGATGACCTTTCTCATGAGGTTGTTGCGGTGGATATAGAGGACGCGATCCGTATGAATGCCGACTGCATGGCAGTTCAGACCTTTATCGGCGCAGACGGGCAGCTTTCGAGTATCGATAACCTTTCAAAGGTGATCAACGCGGGCTTCAGGTACAGCATCCCCACCCTCGGCGTTGTTGCGGTAGGTAAGGAAATGGAGCGTACCGACAGATTCTTCAAGCTTGCCACAAGGATACTCGCGGAGATGGGCTGTCAGATAGTAAAGACTTATTATTGTGACAATTTCGAAGAGGTCGTGGCGGCCTGTCCCGTTCCGCTGGTTATCGCGGGCGGCAAGAAGCTTCCCGAGAAGGAAGCCCTGACGCTGGCCTATCAGGTAATAAAGGGCGGCGCGGCAGGTGTCGACATGGGCAGAAACATCTTCCAGTCTACCCATCCGGTTGAGATGGCGCAGGCGGTTCGCAAGATTGTCCATGAAGGCCTTACCGATAAGGAAGCCTTTGATTTCTTTGAGGATGCGTCTCATAAATAAGGCTTAACCGTAATGCTTTAAAGGCCGGCACGAGATATGATTCGTGCCGGCCTTTTTGACGCTGAAATGATATTGTGATACAATTGCACCGAAGTGTCGAAAACATCAGCAAAAGGGCGTGTCCTCGCAAAGAACGCTCCTGCAAGGAGGAATATTATGGCTGGTCGTGCTTGCCCGCAATGCGGGGCACCGGTGGATCCGGACGCATTGGAATGCAGATTCTGTGGTGAAAAGCTGTCGCCTCCGGTAAAAGAGGCAGCGCCGCCTCCACCTTACGGAGCTCCGGCACAGCCCTACGGAGCGGCACAGAATCCGGCTTATGGTGCTCCGCCCTATGGAGCTCCCGCGGCTCCGCCCTACAATGCGCCGTATGCTGCTCCCTATAATGCGCAGCCACAGGCTTATGCACAGCCTCCGCAGCCACAGGCTTATGCACGGCCTCCGCAGCCTCCGCAGCCTGCGGCATATCCGGCCAATACTTTTACGCCCGATCCGTCCTGGCCGGTAAAAAGCAAGGTGGTTGCCGGGATTCTGGCATTTTTCTTCGGCGGGATCGGAGTGCATAAGTTTTACATGGGTCAGATAGGCATGGGGATTCTTTATCTTCTGTTCTGCTGGACCGGAATTCCGATGCTTGTAGCTTTTATCGAGGGCATTATCTATCTTACCTCCAGCGATGAAGCCTTTCAGAGGAAATATCACGTCAGGGTCGGATAGAGGGGTTTCATCCGGGGGTTGAATTGGCAAATCAGACTGATCAAAATGGACTGGAACGCTATCTTTCTCCGTTAGCGGTCTGGGCCCTGTCCTTTGGCTGCGCCGTCGGATGGGGTTCTTTTGTCATGCCCGGAACCACTTTTCTTCCCAAGGCCGGACCCGCAGGGACCGCGGCCGGGATTCTCGCGGGCGCTCTCGTCATGTTTGTGATCGGCGTCAACTATCACTATCTGATGAATAAATATCCCGATTCCGGCGGGACACTCACCTATTCGATAAAAGCCTTCGGTTATGACCACGGATTTTTAAGCTCCTGGTTTCTTATTCTGGTCTATGTGGCCATCATGTGGGCCAACGCCACTGCTCTTCCCCTGATAGGAAGAAACCTCCTGGGAGATACGTTTCTCTTTGGCTTCCATTATACGATCCTGGGCTACGACGTTTATTTCGGGGAAATTCTGCTCTCGGTTTCTGCAATCGTGATCTGCGGCCTTGTCTGTATACTCGGAAAGCATATTGCAACCGGACTTCAGATTCTTTTTGCCCTGCTGCTTCTTGGCGGGGTTATGATTGCCGCCGTTGCGGTTTTCGGAAAGGGCAGTGTGGATTTTTCATCCTTCTCCCCTGCCTTTGTACCGGGCGGAAAAGCTCCTCTGCGGCAGATATTCACGATTGTGGCTCTGTCGCCCTGGGCTTTCGTGGGCTTTGAATCGGTTTCCAACTCCACGGCGAGCTTCAGGTTTTCCACGAAAAAAACTCTGGCAGTACTGACCGTTTCCCTTGTGACGGGTACCTTTGTATATATCACCCTCGCGCTTATGGCCGCCCTCGCTCTGCCGGAGGGGTGCAGCAGCTGGACTGAATATATCGGCAATCTCGGGAGCTTTACCGCTCTTCAGGGACTGCCGACTTTCTATATGATATATAAAGCCATGGGAAATATTGGGGTGTTTATTCTGGGGCTGGCCGCCATGGGGGGGATTTTAACGGGGCTGATCGGTAATTTCATAGCCGGAAGCCACCTTATCCATGCCATGGCCGGGGAGGGTATTCTGCCCGGATGGTTCGGAAGACTTAATCGGGATTCGGCTCACCGCAACGCCCTTCTTTTCCTTTCCGGGATATCTCTTTTTATCCCGTTTCTGGGCAGGACGGCAACAGGCTGGATAGTGGATGTGAATACGGTGGGCGCCATCGTGGCCTATGCCTATTCCTCGGCTGCAGCCCTGTATTTTGCACGGAAAGAGGGAAAACGAGGGGTACAGGTGACCGGTATCGCGGGCCTTGCAATGTCCGTTGTGTTCTTCTTTTACTTCATGTCCTGGTCCGCCGGAGCCATGTCCACGGAATCCTATCTGATTCTTGTAACCTGGAGTATATTGGGATTTCTCTATTTCCTCTGTGTTTTTGCGAAGGACACGAAAAAGCGCTTCGGGAAGTCCACGGTGGTGTGGCTAGCCTCCTTTTCCTGATTTTTTTCATCACCGTCATGTGGGTCAGACAGGCCACCAGGGAAATGATGCATACCGCTTATCGGAATCTGAGCGAATATTACGAAGAGGAGAGCACCGACCGCGATCCGGAGACCATCCGGGAAACGGAGGAATATCTGGCGGAACAGATGGAGGAAGCCAACGGGGTGCTCTTTAAAAACAGCCTGATTCAGATGCTCCTTGTTATGGTCTCTCTTGCCATAATGTTCAGCATCTATACGATTATCTCCCGCAGGGAAAAACAGATGGAGCTGGAAAAATTCAGGGCGGAGGACAGCAGCAGGGCGAAAACCGTCTTTCTTTCCAACATGTCCCACGAGATACGTACGCCCATGAACGCTATTATCGGCTATACCAACCTGGCCCGAAGAGAAGGCATAACCCCGGAGGAGATGAGGGAATATCTGGATAAGATCGAGGGCTCCAACCAGCATCTTCTGGCGCTCATAAACGACGTATTGGAAATGAGCCGGATCGAAAGCGGAAAAATCGATCTGGAGCCGGTTCCGATTGATTTAAAAATACTCATGGGGGAAATGCGGGATCTTTTCCGGACCCAGATGGAGGAAAAGCACATAGATTACAGCGTCGATACAGGGGAGGTGAAAAACAGCCTTGTGCTCTGTGATAAAAACCGCCTGAACCGTGTGCTCTTAAATCTCATAAGCAATGCCTACAAATTCACGCCGGACGGCGGCAGGGTTCTGGTTTCCGTGAAAGAGAGCGCTTCCGGGAAGGAAGGGTACGGGCATTATGAGATCAGCGTCGCCGATAACGGAATCGGGATGTCCGAAGAGTTTGCCACCAGGGTTTTTGAGGCTTTTGAACGGGAGAAATCGGAAGCGGGAAAGGAAATAGAAGGGACAGGCCTGGGGATGGCAATAACAAAGAGTATTGTCGATCTCATGGGTGGCTCCGTTGAGGTTGATACCGCGCCCGGAAAGGGCACGGAGTTTACCGTGAGTCTTGAGCTTGAGCTTCTTTCGGATGCCGGAGAAAAAGAAGAGGCTGAAGCGGATAACGAAGAGAAGCCTTCTTCCGCTTCGGATTTTGCCGGGATGCGTCTGCTTCTGGCTGAAGACGTGGCGATCAACCGCGAGATCGCCATAATGCAGCTTCAAAGCCTCGGCTTTGCGGTTGAGTATGCGGAAAACGGAAAGGAGGCTCTGGACCGCCTCGCCCTTTCGGAGCCCGGATATTTTACGCTGTACTGATGGATATACAGATGCCGGTGATGGACGGCTATGAGGCCGCAAGGGCCATACGTGCCCCGCCGGATGAAAGGCTTTCGGACATTCCGATAATTGCCATGACGGCAAATGCCTTTGCGGAGGATGTGAAAAAGGCGAAGGACGCGGGAATGAACGCCCATATCGCCAAGCCCGTGGATGTGGACATTATGGTGAAGGTGCTGAAGGAAATACTTTGCTGAAAACAGAAGGAGGAGCGATATGAATCCCTATATGAAAATTGCGAATGAACTGGCGGCGGACAATCTGAAGACCAACTGCGGGGGGCCTTTCGGAGCCTGCGTCGTGAAGGACGGAGAAGTGGTGGGACGGGGATCGAACCATGTTCTTTCAGATAATGATCCCACCGCCCACGGCGAAGTAATGGCCATAAGAGACGCGTGCAGGAACCTGGGCACCTACGATCTGAACGGGTGCGAGCTCTATACCTCCACCTATCCCTGTCCCATGTGCCTTTCCGCTACCATCTGGGCCAATATAAAAAAGGTTTATTACGGAAATACCAAGGAAGACGCGGCTGACATTGGTTTCCGGGACGACTTTATCTATGATTTCATAGGAAATCTCGGTAAAAAGGAAGAGGACGGAGAGGTCCTGTCTCTTGAAGGGATGGACCGGCAGGAGACCATAAAGACTTTTGAGGCTTTTAAAAATAAAGAGGACAGGACAATTTACTGATGAAACTGCGGGGAATTATGAACGGCAGCGCGAAAAACTGCTTGCCCAATCCGGGTTTTTTTATTATCATGAGAAAGAATATCGTTGTTTTTGCCTTAACAGAAGGTGAGGAGTATGAAGATGAAAAATAAAATTCTCTGTGTTATTTTGACGGCTGCTCTGGCAGCGACTCTTTTCGGCTGCGGAGTTTATGAAGGGAGCGACACGGCGCCGGAGCCTATAGGGGCGGAAGCTATCGGTGAAGAGCCCGGGGTGAGCGGCGCGGTTTCGGAAAGCCTCGCCTCCGAGACTCCGAACGGCGGCGAAAAGATTTTCCGCTATTCCGAACTCCAGGAGCCTACCACTCTCGATCCGAACAAGGCCAAGTGCATTCTGGATAATGAAGTGGCGCATATGACACAGGAGTGCCTGGTTCGGAATACCGCCGGAAAGATCGAGCCCGGAATCGCGGAGAGCTGGGAAATCTCCGATGACGGCCTGGTTTACACCTTCCATCTCCGGGACGCGAAGTGGAGTGACGGCGAGAGCATTAAAGCAGAGGATTTTGTATACGGCCTGCAGCGCCTTATGGATCCCGCTACCGCCAGCGAATATGCCTTCATCGGTGAATACGTGAAAAACGGGGCGGCGGTTGAGTCCGGAGAGAAAGCACCCGAAGAGCTTGGAATCAAGGCCCCGGACGACAAAACCGTTGAAATTACCCTTGATGTGGCTACTCCTTATTTCTTAAGTCTTATGGGATCTTCAGCCCAGTATTCGCCGATCCGGAAGGATATTGTGGAGAAGTACGGCAATGATTTTGCGGCTACGGCGGAAAAGAATGTATATTCAGGCCCTTTCATGATCACGAGAACAGCTGACGGCCAGATTATTTTCGCGAAGAATCCCAATTACTGGAATGCCGGTGCCATTAAGCTGGATGGTGCGGAGCTTAACTGCATTGCCGAGGGCAATACGGCGGTTGCGATGTATGAAAGCGGCGAGCTGGATTTTGTCAAGCTTCCCACAGAGACTGTGGTGAACTACGACGACATCGACCATGAATACATGAACGGCAACGAGGACTATTTCTATATCAACGAAAAGAGCGACAATAAGATTCTTAACAATAAAAACTTCCGGATGGCCTTGAATTACGGCCTTGACCGGAATACCTACATAAAGCTGGCGACAGACGGTGTTTATTCACCCTGCAACGCTCTTGTGATGCCTCTGGTTTCCGGTGCCGAAAAGACCTACGGAGAGGAATATACTGTTTCCTCCTATCCTCTTGACGGTGATATGGCCAGGGCTCAGGAGTTCCTTAAAAAAGCCATGGAGGAAGAGGGCTTTTCCGATCCTTCCGACATCAGGGTTGAAATTACCACCACAGACGCTGAGGCCAGCAAGAAGATTGCCGAGGTTGCCCAGGAACTCTGGACCCAGGCTCTGGGCATAACCATAACCATCCGTCAGGTGACCTACGCGGATATTTACGGCAGCGTCCTTCCTAACGGGGACTATGAAATAGGCTACGCCGGCTGGGGCCCGGACTATTCCGACCCCTATACCTATCTTGAACTCTTCAAATCGGACAGCCCTTATAATTACAGCAACTATGAGAACGCCGAGGTGGATAAATGCCTGAATGCTTCCCGGACAGAGACTGATGCGAAGAAGCGCATGGATCTTTTAAACAAGGCGGAGCAGGTTATTCTGGATGACGCGGCCCTTGTTCCCCTTCAGTACAGGCAGCAGCACTACCTCTTAAACGATGCCTTCAGCGGTCTTAATTTCTACTTCTGCAGCATCAATACCGACTGGACCTACGCCGACAAGGCTCTTTGATTCTGAAGGTAAGATGCTCAGGTATATAGCAAAAAGAGTTATAGCGGCAATACTGACATTACTGGTGCTGGTGACGGTAGTGTTCTTTCTGGTACGCCTGATGCCGGGAGAACCCTTCACCAGCGCCAAGCTGACTCCGGTGGTTGCTGAAAACATGCAGAAATACTACGGGTTTGATAAACCGCTGGCGGTTCAGTATGTGCAGTATCTTAAAAATCTCCTTCACGGAGATTTCGGATATTCGATGAAGTACACCAACCGTACGGTGAACGACATTATTGCCGCCACCTTTCCTTTTTCCGCGGATCTGGGTATCCGTGCCCTTGTTACGGCCATTTCCTTCGGCCTTGTTTTCGGTATCATTTCTGCCCTGAACCGAGGCAATAAGATTGATTTCATATGTGTAATCATAGCCATAATAGGCACAAGCGTCCCTGATTTTATCATGGGCGCTTTTCTTCAGTATTTCTTCGGCATACGCTGGGGGCTTTTGCCGGTTGCCCAGTATAAGGGTTTCTCATACACGATTCTGCCGACTATGTCCCTGGCTTTCTATACCCTTGCCAGCGTGTCCAGAATCATGAGGGCGAGCATGCTGGAGGTCGTAAATCAGGACTATATCAAGACCGCCAGGGCCAAGGGGCTTTCCTCCTTCAGGATAACGACCCGCCACCAGATAAGAAACGCCATTATGCCGGTAATAACGATTCTGGGGCCCACTGTGGCGGCTGTGCTTACGGGCACCTTTGTCGTGGAATCCATCTTTGCCATTCCCGGTATGGGAAAATACTACGTGGACAGCGTTTCCACCAACGATTATTCCATGATTCTCGGCATGACAGTTTTCTACGGATCTTTCCTTGTGCTCTGCAACCTTCTCGTGGATATTCTCTACGGTATCGTCGATCCCAGGGTCAGAATCGGAGGAAAGGCGGGTGAAGCACCTTGACGGAGAAAAAGCTGAGCCCGGAGAATTTCAGGATTGTGGGAAAAAATCCTGAAGGAATGGAGAAAATAACCCGGCCCAATCTTTCCTTCTGGCAGGATGCCTGGCGGCGGCTTCGCGCCAACCGCTCGGCTTTCATCGGGCTTGTGATCCTGATAATCTATGCGCTTCTGGCGATTTTTGCCCCGGTCTTAAGCCGCTATGGCTTTTCGGACATGGACGCCGATGCCATGAACGCGCTTCCTTCTTTTGCCCACTGGTTCGGCTGCGATGCCACCGGGAGGGATCTCTGGGTACGCCTGTGGATGGGCGCCAGGGTGTCCTTAACCATCGGTCTGTCCGCCGCCACAATTAATATGTGCATCGGCGCGATTCTGGGGGGACTCTGCGGCTATTACGGCGGAAAGCTGGATATGATAATAATGCGGATCGTGGATATTCTTTACGGCATTCCCACGCTTATAGTGACTATCCTTGTTATGGTGGTCATAGGCCGGGGGATAAAGACCCTGATTATCGCCATGTGCATCGTCGGTTGGATCGGCAGCTGCCGCTTTGTCCGCGGTGAGGTTTACCGCCTTAAGGAACAGGACTTTGTGTCCGCAGCCCAGGTGCTGGGAGTTCCCAATGCCGTAATAATTTTAAGGCACATTCTGCCCAATATCATGGGGCTTATGGTGACCAATCTCTGTATGGCTATTCCCTGGTCTATTTTCCAGGAGGCATTTTTAAGCTATATAGGTCTGGGAATCTCTCCGCCGAACTGCAGCTGGGGGATTCTCGCAAAGGAAGGAATAAAAATGCTGCGTGTGGCGCCTCACGAGGTGCTTATACCCGCTTTCTTTATCTGTACCACCATGCTTGCCTTAAATCTCCTCGGAGACGGTCTTCGCGACGCCTTTGATCCGAAATTGCGCGGGACGGAGGTGTAGGACAAATGGCGAAGGACCCCATTCTTTCAATAAAAAATCTGACCTTTTCCTTTAAAACCTACGGGGGGATTGTACACGCCGTCAGGGATGTGTCGCTTTCCGTCCGCGAAGGGGAGATTCTCGGTATAGTGGGAGAGAGCGGCTGCGGAAAATCCGTGACCGCCCAGTCTGTTTTAAGGCTCAATCCCGAGCCTCCCGGCTTTTTCGAGTCGGGCGAAATCCTTTATGCCGGCCGGGATGTGCTTTCGCTTTCCGAAAAGGAGCTCCGCAAAATCCGGGGCCGGGAAATAGGTTTTATCTTCCAGGATCCCATGACCTCCTTAAATCCCACGATGAAGGTGGGGGCCCAGATCGCCGAGGTTTTTTACGGCGACAGATCTTTAAGCCGTGCCGAGGTGCGTGAGAAGGTTCTGGATATTATGAAGCTGGTGGGAATCTCCGATCCGGAGAAGAGGGTGAAGCAATATCCCCACGAGCTTTCCGGAGGCATGAAGCAGAGAGTGATGATAGCCCTTGCCCTTGTGGCGGGACCCAGGCTCATTATCTGCGACGAGCCCACTACCTCTCTTGACGTGACCATCGAGGCCCAGATCCTCGATCTCCTCCTTTCTCTCAGGGAACGCTTCGGCACCTCCATAATACTTATCACCCATGATCTCGGGGTTATTGCCAGGGTCTGTGACAGGGTTCTTGTCATGTACGGCGGGAAGGTACTGGAGGAGGGGACGGCGGAGGATATATTTTACAGAAAAGCCCATCCCTATACAAACGCACTGCTTAACTCCATAACCAGGCTGGATACCGATAAAAACACGGAGCTGACTCCCATTGAGGGAACTCCGCCGGATCTTTTCGCACCTCCCGCGGGCTGTCCTTTTGCAGCGCGCTGCGACTACTGTATGGAGGTCTGCCGGGAATACGCTCCCGATCGCACGGAGCTTTCCGACGGGCACGGGGTATCCTGCTGGCTTGAGCATGAATATGCTCCGGAGGTGGATTTTGACGCGTCTTCCGTTAAAGTGGTTCGGAAAAGCAAGGAAACAGGCGGAGAAGACGAGGTAAATTCAGGGGAGACAGTGCTGGAAGTAAAGGAGCTTTCCCGGTATTTCCATGTGGGCTACGGCCAGATGCTGCACGCGGTGGACCGGGTGTCCTTCACGGTTTCAAAGGGAGAAACCCTGGGACTTGTGGGAGAAAGCGGGTGCGGAAAGTCCACGACGGGGCGGTGCATCACAAAGCTTCTTAAGCCCACCTCGGGAGAAATCCTGTATAAAGGCAGGAATATTTTTGAGATGACAGCAGAGGGCGGAAAGCTTTACCGCCAGAAGATGCAGATGATATTCCAGAATCCCTATTCCTCCTTAAATCCCCGTATGACGGTGGGTGAAATTGTCGGAGAGGGCATGAAGCTTCACTCCCTCTATCCGCAGGAAGAGATCGGGAAAAAGGTGGAGGAGCTGCTTAACCGGGTGGGACTCGGAAGGGAGCATATGTCCCGGTTTTCCCATGAATTTTCCGGAGGGCAGAGGCAGCGTATCGGAATCGCCAGGGCATTGAGCGTCCGGCCTGAATTTATCGTCTGCGACGAACCGGTGAGCGCCCTGGACGTTTCGATTCAGGCCCAGGTTATAAATATGCTGAAGGATCTCCAGCGTGAGCTGGGTCTCACCCTTCTTTTTATCGCCCATGATTTAAGCGTGGTGCGCTATATTTCAGACCGCATCGCGGTTATGTATCTGGGGGAGCTTGTGGAGGAGGCTTCCACGGAGGAGCTGTTTAAGAACCCCAGCCATCCCTATACCCAGATGCTTCTGTCCGCGATTCCGGTTCCGGATCCTGAACGCGCAAGGGAAAAACGGCGGATAGAGATTCGGGGCGAAATACCGAGCCCCATAAATCCGGGAATCGGCTGCCGCTTTGCGGAACGGTGCCCCAGAGCCACCGAACAGTGCCGGAGCGTGAATCCCGTCAGAAGGAAGATCGGGGAGGGGCATTACGCCGCCTGCCATCTGCTGTAAAGATTAGAGGACATAATAAAACCCGGGGCGTGAAAGCCCCGGGTTTCTGCTGTAAAAATTATCAGTTGCTGTAGTAGGCGGCGATTTTCTGGAGATCTCCCAGAGTATGCTTACGCAGAACTTCTTCGTTCTGGCCGTAAACATTTAAGAGGGTCTGCCATTCCTTCTGGGTGAAGGTTCCGGTGTTCCCGTTTTTGTCGGTGAAGCTTACGGTAGGACCGACCGCGGCAGGGGCAGGAGTTGTCGCTGCCGGAGTTGTTGCTGCGGGAGCCGGAGTCTGGGCAGGTGTAGTTGCCGCAGGGGTCTGAGCCTGAGCCGCGTTTTTGGCTGCGGCCGCATTAAGGGCTGCTGCAGCCGTGGCTGTTGCGTTGGCTACGGCGGCTGCGTTGTTTGTTGCTGCAGGCGTGGTAACCGCTGTGGGAGTGGCTGCCTTTCCGGCGTTTCCTGAAGCTGCCGGAACCTTGACTCCCAGGAGCATGGCCAGAAGAGCCTGCTGCTGGGCCGCGTTCATGGCCGAGGTGGTGCCCGCGTTTACTGCGGAATTGGGGTCGGCCACCGTGGTTTCGGAAATGGCCGGAGCGGGAAGCTTGGCCTTTTCAGCTGCAAGAGCCGCATCTCCCCAGGCGGTGGGCTTATAAATCGCCGTGAACTGTGTGTCGGACTGGACGTTTGTCAGGGGATGATCCCAGCCCACAAAGGTCAGGCCCGGAATGACGGTAACCACGGGAGGGGTCACGCTGGAGCCCTTATCGATCCACTGCCCGGAGGTATTTCCGCCGTAAACAAAAGAAACAAAAACCTTTTCCGTGTCGGCGAGGGCCGGCACACTCATAGCTGCAAGCATTGTCAGGGTCAAAAGCACTGCTGTAAGTTTCTTTAAATGTTTTCTGGTCTTCATATTATCTCTCCTTTCTTCAACCCGTAATTTTAGCACGAAAAAAAGACGCTGACAAGCTTTTGACACACCCTGCTTCTTATGTCATACTGATTTGGTTATGAAGCGCGAGCACATCATCACGATCCTTTCTACCCTGGCGATACTGACTCTCATGGTTGGGATTTCGGAGCTTACCGGACGCAGAGAGCTTATTTTCCCGGAAGCCGCAGCCCTTGCGCTGGGGGTGCTTATTCCTGCGCGTATCTCCTGGCATGCCGACGGAAAGCGCCTTGTCATTCTTTACACCCTGTCCGCCCTTGCGGGATGGGGGATAGTCCGCTTTGTTCGCTCAGAGCTCTGGCTTGCCCTGAGCTTTGCCTTCCTTTTGGGACAGTTTATTCTGCTTTTTTCAGACACCTCCTCTGCGGCTGTTATTTCTATTATAATGCTCCCGGTGCTTCTTGGACTTGACAGTCCGCTTTATCCTCTTTCGGCTTTATGCTCCTCCGTTCTTATAGTGATGCTCAGGGCTTTTCTTGAAAAAAGGAGAATTAAGGAAAGGGAGAGGCGCGTTTCGATGGAAAAGCCGAAAATCTGGGAGTCCTATGATATCCTTATCCGCCTTTCGGCAGTGGCGCTCTTAAGCTTTCTTGCGGAGAAAGCCGGCTGGCTGTATCTTCTTTCTCCGCCGCTGCTGGCCGTGTTTTCTGAAAAGAGACGGTATGAAAGTGAATACAGAAAAACACCCGTAAGAACCGTATTGAGCTTTGTTTCCTGCGCTTTAATAGGCGTTCTTTTTCGCGGACTTCTCTCGGTTCTCCTGCCCCTGCCCGATGTTGTCGCGGCAATTCCTGCCGTTTTCGGGATGCTGGCCTTTCTCCTCCTGACAAGTCCCGTGCTGCCCTCAGCCGGCTCCATGACGCTGCTTGCCTTTATGATTCCTTCGGATGAGCTTATTATCTATCCCTTCCAGGTTCTGGCCGGAGGTATTCTTCTTTTTCTCTGGAACCGTTTCTTCTTTAAGGAAACACCGGACAGGCTGGAAAGCGAGAACCCGAACCCGTTTAAAAAGAGAACCCCGGGGACATCGGAAGGCTCCGGGGATATGAAGTAGCTTAAGGTAAGCAGGCTTCGTCGGTATATCGCAGGATATATTCCGGCCGTTTCCTGAAGAATTCCCTGTATACATCCACCTCTTCTTTGTAATTCTTCGAAGGGTAGCCGGAATAGAATCTTTCCCTGGTCTTGTCACAGGGAGCGGCAAAGCGTTCCTCAAGGGCGTCAATGGCAGGAAGCACCCGTTCCGGGGCAAAGGTCTCCCCGGCCAGACGGTACATAACCTCCCGGAATTCCTTCCGGAATTCGCTGTTTTTCATCAGATTATCAAAGAGAGGGCTTTTTTCCCGGGCCAGATCTATTCCGTTTTCGGAAAGGGCAGTCATGGAAGCGGTATTGACATCAAAGGAGAGATACCGCCACCTTCCGTCGGTGATCCCATCCTTTTCCCCGGGGTCGATCACCCGCCAGATGGCAGTGTTCCCCGTGGGCCAGTCCCGGGTGTTTTCAATATAAATCCTGGAGGCATAATATTCCGTAAGGGAGGTCATATCCACGGCTTCCGTGAAATGCCGGTATTCCTCCGGGTCGGATAAGTCCCGGTTTTCCGCGATATTAACAAGCTCATCGTAAGTGGCCCCGCTTTCTATCCGCTCCATTTTTTCAGTGTCGTATTCCAGGCGCTTTTCGTTGGTGGTGCTCTTGGCAAATACGATATTGTCCGGATCTATTCCGTATTTTTCCGCCAGAAAATCTTCCCCGAAGTGCTCGCTCAAATGGTAAAAGCCCCAGAATTCCCCATTCAGAAAAACAAAGACAGGCCGGGAGCGCACTGTTTCAAAAGACAGGGACTTTGTCAGATCCTCAAACAGGCGGTCCTTCATCTTTGTATAGGTATCGTTTCCTCCGGCATAGAGGGTGACGGAATGTTCGGTGGTGTCCCCCGCGAAAAAAGGAAAGGAAAAACACCGTGAACCGGAGTATTCCTTCCGGGCAAAGAGATTAAGGCTTTTCTGGGGATAAACCCGGCTTTTTCCGCCTTTTATCCGGATTCCGGCCTTATCCGACCCTGTAAGGGCGTGGGTTTCGTCAAAAAGGGTGACGACGCCTTCGCGCTCCCAGTCGATTCCGCGCTGGTTAAAATTGCCGAAGGTTAAATCCTCATCCCAGGATATGCTTTCGGGGTCGTGTTCGGAAAGATACTGATCGGCATTTTTCCCGCTGACCATGATTCCCAGTTCCGGGTCAAAAAGGTTATCCGGATCGGTCATGACGGAAACAACCGGGAAAGAATCGTAGACAGGACGGTTTTCAAAGCCTAAAAAATAGACAGCGTCGGTACTTTCGCTGTATTCATCCCCCCTGAAGGCTTTCGCCCGGAGAATGAAGGCCTTGTCCTGAGGCTCTTCGGGGGGATAATAACGGTCATGATCCAGCCGGCTTATGATATCGGTCTCTGCGGCGAAGCGGTCGGGCTCCCCGCTGGGATCGTAAATTTTTATTTCTTCCTTATACAGAGGGGATTCTCCGGTGGGCTCGGAGCCGTCCAGGGTGTAGTGTATCTCCGTCCCCGCGGGAGCGGAGAGGGTAAGATAAAAGGGGTCTTCGTAAAAACCGGAGGGAACGGAAAGTACGGGAGGTGAAATGGTGGCTTCGGTAACCCTCCCGGAGCCGTCCGGGCCGGAAAGAGCTTTTTCCTCGCCGCCGGAGGCTTTGATCAGAAAAAATATAATTATGAAAGCCAGGCTGAGCGAGAGCGCGCCCGGTATCAGAAAGCGTCTCTTCATGCCTTGGATTGTAACACATAAAAAAAAAATAACCCACCCCAAAATTGATTCAGAGGCCTCCGAAAAATATTATATCGAATACCGCAGGCGAAAGAGAGAGAAAAGAGAGAACCGAGAGGTACAGGGAGACGCCGGTAGCATTCGCAGAGGTAAAGGGAACGTCTGCCGCGGGAGTTTCCGTTGACAAAACAAGTTCCGCACAGTTATACTGAAATGTACGGGTTTTGTTAAGTGTGGGGGGACTGCCGTGGTAGACGACGACCTTGCCTTTGAGGTAGTTGCAGCGAAGACCGATGAGACGCGTCTTAACGCGCTTATCGCGAATCACAGAAATTTCATATTGGCCTGTGCTTCCAGAACGGTACGGAGGTTTGTCACCGAAAGCGATGATGAATATTCGGTGGCTCTCAGTGCGTTCTATGAAGCGGTTCAGAACTATTCGCAGGATAAAGGACACTTCAGAAGCTTTGCCGCCCAGGTTATCCGCCGCCGTCTTATAGACTTTATCAGGTCGGAGGCGAGACATTCCGGGGAAATACCGGTGGAGCCCTGGTCCATGGATGGAGAGGTTGAAGAAGATGAAGAAGCTGCATGGACGCAGATGGCTGTCCGGTCGAAAAGCGCGCAGATTTCCTATATGAGCGCACCGGCCGGGATGGACAGTTCTGTTCCGGGCAGCCTTTCCGTGCGCGATGAAATAGAAGCGATGCAGGACATCCTCAGGCAGTACGGCTTTTCTTTCTATGATCTTGCGGATGTTTCGCCGAAGGCTGACAAGACAAAGCGCGGCTGCGCCGAAATCATTGCCGGAATGCTCAGAGAGCCGTCTCTTATGACGTTTCTTCGCGAAACCGGCACGCTTCCTATAAAGGAACTCTGCCAGGAAACCAAGGTCCGGCGGAAGGTTATTGAACGGCACAGGAAATATATTATTGCTGCGGCGGAAATATTTTACGGAGATTTCCCGATGCTCGAAGAATACTTCGGATATGTGAAAGAGGTTATAGATAATTCATGAAGGCTCTGGTACTTGAAATTCAAAACGGAACGGCAGCCGTTCTCAGAGAGGATGGGGTTGTCGTTAAGGTGAAAAGAAGATGCGAGGTGGGTCAGACCATCGTCGTGGAGGAGGAATCCGGAAGCTTGCTGAAGCTTTCGAACCGTGTTATCGGGTATGTTGCGGCGGCCGCGGCGGCGGTTGTTTTGCTTGTGGGCGGCGGCATATTCTCCTGGCAGAATCTCATCGCTTATTCCTATATATCGCTGGATGTCAATCCTTCTCTGGAGTATACCCTTAACCGCAGAAATAAGGTGATCGGTGTCCGGGCTCTTAATGAAGACGCCGAGGATATCGTTAAGGCCGTGAAAAAAGCCGGTATTAAGAATGCCACGGTTGCCAGAACCCTTCAGGAAACCACGGCGGTGCTTTCCGAGGCCAACTATTTTTCGGATGACGCCGAAGACTATATGCTGGTGGGAGTCTCCTCCGGTGACGAGCAGCGCTCCATGGATATTGAGAGCGAGGTTCAGTCCGTCGCGGAGTCTGAGCTTAAGGACAGCGTCAGCGTATGCACAGTGTCCACTACTTTGGAGGAGCGGAAGAAAGCCCGTTCCCTCGGGGTCAGCGCGGGCCGTTACGGCACCATGAAGGAGGTTGTGGCCCGGACGGACGGAAATATTGATGAGCTGAGCGCTGAGGAGCTTGACGAAATGTCCGGCTCAGTGAAGACCCTTCTTGAAAACTCCAATAAAATCGCGGCCGCGGAGCCGAAGGAGGAGGAGCAGGCAGTTTCAGAGCCCGATGTTCCGGCACCTTTGATTGAGGAAGCTCCTGCGGTTCAGGAGGCGGAAGCGGAAGAAGAGCCTAAGGAAGAGTCTTCAGAGAAAAAGAAGAGTTCAAAGAAAAAGAATTCCAAAAAGTCAGTTTCCGGCGAGGAAGCAGAGAAACAGGAGGAAGTGAATGAGCCTGTTGATGAGGCCCCGGAAAATGTCAGCGGAAATAACTCAACAAAGAAAAAGGCTGCGGCTTCGGGCAATAATGCCGTGACGGAAAGCGAAAATTCTGCTGTGTCCGGTAACGGTGAGGAGCCGGCGCCTCCGGCACCCGCGCCTGCAACGACGCCGACGCCGGTACCTGAACCTGCTCCTGTTCCCGAACCTGAACCTGCACCGGTACCCGCCCCTATTGTGCCGACTCCCGAGCAGATCGAGCAGCCTCAGGATCTTTCAGTGGGCGAATATGAGGGAAGGTATTCGGATCTGCTCAAGAACGCTCTTCCCGGACAGAACGGGACTCAGTCAGAGAGCCCGGCAAAGAACTCTGATAAGCCGAAGGAGGGACAGTCAGAAGCCGGAGGCCAGGAAGCCCCCGCTGACGGGGCGTCCGCAATGGTGTACACTTTTGACGACTGAATCATAAGATAAACAGGAAGGCGAGGCTTCGGCCCCGCCTTTCTTTTTTGACCTTGAAAGCGGCACTTTATTGTGGTAGAGTGTTACAAAGGTAAAGAAAATCTGAAATAAGGAGCTGCTGCAGTTCCTGTGGAAAGGGGAAGGGTTAAACATGAAAAAGAAAGCTTTGGGGATTTTGCTGTCGATGACAATGGTACTTTTAAGCGCCTGCGCCTATTTGCCTGCCGCCGCCCCGGCATCGGGTGAGGCTGAAGCCGCCGCTCCCGCCGCCGAAAAGCAGGAAAGCGATCTGGAGTATATCAAGGGTAAGGGGACACTGATTGTGGGCATCACAAACTTTGAGCCCATGGACTATCCCGACGAGGACGGAAATTGGATCGGCTTCGACGCGGAGGTCGCGGAAAAGGTGGCGGATTCCCTCGGAGTGGAATGTGAATTTATCGAAATCGACTGGGACAACAAGATCCTGGAGCTGGATAATAAGAGCATTGACTGCGTCTGGAACGGCATGACCTTAACTGACGAGGTCAAAAAGTCCATGGAATGCACCAGGGCTTATTGCAATAACGCCCAGACGGTGGTTATGAAGGCAGAGGCTGCCGCGGATTATCCGGATGCGGACAGCATGAAGGAGCTTTCCTTCGCGGTTGAAAACGGCTCGGCCGGTGAAGCGGCCGCCGAAGAGGCAGGCTTTAAGATCACGGCCATGAATGCCCAGGCGGATGCCCTTATGGAAGTGGCGGCCGGAACCAGCGATGCCTGTGTTATCGACCTTCTGATGGCAGGTGCCATGATCGGTGAAGGCACCAGCTATCCCGACCTTACGCACACCATCAACTTAACCAGCGAGGAATACGGTGTTGGCTGCAGGAAGGGCTCCGATCTTGCTGAATATATCAACGGCCAGTTTGACGCCTACGCCGCCGGCGGTTCTCTCGAGGAGATCGCCAAAACCTACGGCGTACAGGACGCTCTGATCAAATAATACAGTTATGTTTGTTACGGTCACGCTTTCGCTGCTGGAGGGATTTCTCGGAACTCTCAGGCTTTTCTGCCTGACACTCCTTTTTTCGCTGCCGCTGGGGCTTATCATAAGCTTCGGCTCCATGAGCCGCGTGAAGGTAATTTCGGTACCGATTAAGCTTTTGATCTGGGTGATAAGAGGAACACCCCTTCTTCTGCAGCTCCTGGTCATATATTACGGTCCGGGGATTTTATTACAGAAAAACATTTGGGGTTCAGGAGATGCAGGGCGGTTTATTGCCGCCCTGGTCGCCTTTGTCATAAATTATTCCTGCTATTTTTCCGAGATCTACCGGGGAGGAATCCAGTCCATTCCCGTCGGACAGTATGAGGCAGGACAGGTTCTCGGCATGACAAAGTCCCAGATCTTTTTCAGGGTAATTCTCCTGCAGGTGGTGAAGCGGATCGTGCCGCCCATGTCCAACGAAATCATCACTCTTGTCAAGGATACGTCTCTCGCCAGGGTCATAGCGGTTTATGAGATCATCTGGAACGGACAGTCCTTCATTAAGAGCGAGGGGATAATCTGGCCACTCTTCTACACCGGAGTATTTTACCTGCTCTTCAGCGGGCTGTTAACAATTTTGTTCCACTACATAGAAAAGAGGCTGGATTACTTCAGATAATACTATGGCATTACTGGAAGTAGAAAACATCTGCAAGCGCTTTGAGAAAACAGAAGTGCTTAAGGGAATAAGCTTTACATTGAACGAGGGGGAATCCGTATCCATTATCGGCTCCTCCGGCAGCGGGAAAACCACTCTTCTGCGGTGTCTTAATTTCCTTGAAATGCCGGATGAAGGCCTGATCCGCGTACGGGGCGAGACCCTTTTCGATTCGTCTGCTCCCGCGGGAAATACCGAGGAGGAGATACGCAGGAAGCGGCTCCATTTCGGCCTGGTTTTTCAGTCCTTCAACCTGTTTCCGCAATATACGGCTCTGGAAAACGTGATGCTCTCTCCCAGACTTGTGAACGGAGTCCCTGAAGAGGAAAACCGGAAAAACGCGGAGGCGCTGCTTTCCCAGATGGGGCTTACTGACCGGAAAGACAACTATCCCCACCAGCTTTCCGGAGGGCAGCAGCAGAGGGTGGCCATTGCAAGAGCTCTGGCCTTAAAGCCCGATGTGCTTTGCTTTGACGAGCCCACCAGCGCTCTTGATCCGGAGCTTACCGGGGAGGTTTTAAGAGTAATCCGGAAGCTTTCCGAGGAAAAGACCACGATGATCATCGTGACGCATGAAATGGCCTTCGCGCGGGATGTGGCGGATCAGGCTATCTTTATGGACGAGGGAGTTGTGGTGGAGCAGGGCAGTGCCGTGGAAGTCATCGACCATCCGAAGGAAGAGAGGACGAAACAGTTTCTTTCGCGGTATGCTGAAGCGTAGAGTCGGGCGGACTGATAACAGGGAAAAGAATGTTCCGGAAAGGGTAGAGAGTGGTTATTAAAAGCTCTCCGAGTATCAGGCAGGAAATAACTTCGCCGGCGCCGACCGTAAGCATGAAAAGGGGAATGCCCCCCGGGATGTGGTAGGCGTAGGTCAGGATAAAGGGGATTATCAGCGCGTTGGACACGATGGGCGGAAGAGCGCATAAAAAGGCATTTTTCCGGAGCAGCCAGGAACCGATGGCGCCGATAAGGGTAGCTAAAGTCCCGAAAATTATATCCGGCAGGGCGCAGCCCGTCAGGATGTTGCTTAACAGGCACCCGATGGTGACGCCGGGGACGGCGGCCGGAGTAAAAAAGGGAAGGATTGTCAGGGCTTCGGAAAACCGTACCTGGATGGCGCCGCTTGCCAGGTTGAAGGAGGCGGCCAGCATGGTCAGCACGGTGTATACAGCCGCAATCATCGCGGCCTGAACGATATAGACGGTTTTTTTATCCATAATAAAAATCCTTTCTCTTAGTTAAAGTGGAAGAGAATCAAGCACTTTCATAACATGCAGGCGTCATTGTAGCAAATCTAATCGCTTGCGTCAATATCCATCACGATTCCCAACTGAAAATCCGGATAGGCTTCGCCGATACGGCGGACAATGTCGTCGAAGATGGCTCCCCGGTCCGGGGCCTGAAAATCTATGATTATGTCCACGTTTAAGACCTTCGGCTCGAAATCCACGTGGAAGCCGTGGGTCTGGAGAATATAGTCATGGCTGTAGATGATCTCCATGACCTTCTCCCGCATGGCGGCAGTTTCCGGATCGGAGCGGTTCACGGCATAAATCCCTACTGCTTCTAAAATCACGCCGTGCTCTGCGTAGACCTTTCGCGTTATGGCCCGGGTCAGGTCGTCTATTTCATCCGCGTTTTTATCGTCATCTATTTCTATATGAAGAGAACCCAGATATTTGTCGGGGCCGTAGTTATGAAGGATCAGGTCATAGACGCCGTGCACCTCCTCGAAATCCGCAACCGTGCGTTTCAGATCAGCGGAAAGCTTCGGATGTACCCTTTCTCCCAGAATCTCGCTTAAGGTCCGGCTTAAGATTTCGTAACCCGCCTTCAGGATCACGAGGGCGATTATGACACCCAGCCAGGCCTCGAGAGACAGGCCGGTGAAGATATAGATGCCGGCTGCCAGGATCGTGGAGGCGGAGATTACGGCGTCCTGGAGGGCGTCCTGACCGGAAACGGCGAGGGCGTCGGAGTTAAGTTTTTTTCCCTGCTTTCTGTAATAGAGGCCCAGGGCGATTTTTACGAAAACCGCTATAAAGAGGATCACCAGGGTAATGGCGGAATAGTCCGGGGTGACCGGAGTTATTATCTTTTTTACGGATTCGATCAGGGAGGTTATTCCGGCGTAGAGAACGATCACCGCTATGACGGCGGCGCTTAAATATTCCGCCCGTCCGTGCCCCAGGGGATGCTCCCTGTCCGGTTTTTTATTGGCGTAGGCGGTGCCGATTATGGTAATGACCGAGCTTAAGGCATCGCTTAAGTTGTTCACCGCGTCCAGGACGATGGCTATGGAGGAGGAAAGAAAGCCCACCACAGCCTTGAAAGAGGACAGCAGAACGTTGGCGGCTATCCCCAGGAGGCTTATGCGGATTATGGATTTGTCACGGCTCAGAAGGGTTGATTCGCCTCCGGGCGCGTCCTTTGTTTTCTTCATGATAAAAGTGATTATTCCACTTTCTGTGTCTTTTAGTCAAGACTAACTGCCGCCCCTGTGTCTGTTTTGTGTCCCGGAAAAGGGTAGTATTGTGCGTAAAATCGGGAGATTAACCCTTGATTAATTAACATAAAATTGTTACAATAACTCGTAGTATGCTTTTGTGCCTTAAAAAATCAGGTGTTTTAACCGAAAATATTATTGAAGTATACTCCGCGGGACGGAGGAAGGATTTTTAAGGGAGAGAGAATTGATGTTCAGACAAAGATGGAATCATTTGAGCTCATTCAGGAAAAAGGCTTTTACATTGACTCTGGCGGCTGCGGTGGTCAGCACCTCCTTCAATGTGGGAAGCTATATTGTTACGGCCGATTCCTCGGCGGAGGGGCGGGTCATTACCGCCTTTGAGGAGCTTCCTGAGGAGGTGGCCTACCAGACTCTCCCTGTGGGGGCAAAGGAAAGCGAGGTAAATCTACCTTCCGAGCTTAATGTGCTCTTATATACCGAAAAAGAAGAAAAACCGGAAGAGGATCCGGAGATCACCGAACCGGAGACTCCGAAGGAAGAGCCGGAGATTACGGAGCCGGAAAATCCTTCCGATGAGCCGGTGGACGATCCGGAGGGAGAGCCCGTCGTAACTCCTGTGGGAGAGGATAATCCTCTGCCGGGGGCCGGGGCGGAAAATCCGCCGGAGGTAAGTCCCGGAGAGCCGGTAGTCACACCGGGTGAAACGCCTTCGGAAGAGCCCGGAGAGACTCCCGGGGAAGCACCTGAGGAGATTCCGGAAGAAACTCCCGAAGAGACTCCCAAAGAGACTCCCGAAGAGATACCCGGAGAAGCTCCTGAGGAAGAAGAACCGGAGGCGGTTTCTTCCATCGGTTCCCGTGTTGCGAAGTTTTTCGGCCTGACGGAGGTGCTGGCGGCTGAAGGCGAAGAGGCCCCGGAGACTGATCCGGAAGGAACGGAAGAAGGCGGCAGTGAAGAAGAGGGCGAGCCCTCAGATGAAGATAAAAAGGAAGAAGAAGGCCAGGCTCCCGGAGGAGACGAGGGGATTATAATAACCCCGGGGATTCCGGAGGATACCTCGCCGGAGGCCGGTGAGCAGGCTCCGGAAGACGGCGAAGGGGAAATTCCCGCAGAGCCGGGTGAAGGGGAAGAGCCGGGTGAAGGGGAAACACCGGCGGAGCCGGGCGACGAGCCTGCTAAGCCTGCGGAACCCGAAACACCGGAAGAGCCCGCCGAACCGGAGCAGCCCGCTGAAGAGCCCGTTGACGGGCCCAGGGAGCTGCCGGAGGGAGAAAAACGGACTTTAACGGATGTGGAATGGAAGCTGGACCGGGATCGCAGTGCTTTCGGGACATATTTCGAGGCTGTCCGGCCGGGCGATGTCTTTGTATACCTTCCCGATATCGAGGCCTACGGGCTCACAAGCGATGTGCCTCTGCCCGAAATCCGCGTAACCATCGTGGAGGCCGAGGAAAGCGTCAGCGAGAATGAGGTCAGCGAAAACGAAGTAAGCGAAAACGAAGTAAGCGAAAACGAAGTAAGCGCCAATTATCCTGCCTTCAGTCAGTTCATGATTATGAGCGGCGTTAAAATCATGGTGGACGCCCCTGAGGGAGTTTTCCCCGAGGGAGCGGTGCTTCGTGTCAAAAAGTTGGATGAGGCTCAGGCGGAAACCATTGAGGACTATGTGCGCGCAGACATGGGAATAAATGAAAATTCCGGAGAGGAAGAAGACTCCGGGGAAGGAGATTCTGAAGAAGGAGACTCAGACGACGAGCCTTCCTTCGGAGTGCTGTCCTTCGATATAACCGTGACCGATGAAGAGGGCAACGAGCTTCAGCCCAATACCGAGTTCGGCGAAGCCGCCGTGACCTTTGCGGAGGCCGACCTGGTTAAGGACTATCTCGAGGCAAAGGAAAACTCGGAGGAAGACGGGGATTCCGACGATAGCGGCATGCGTAACGAGCTTAAGGTCTATCACTTCGATGAAAACCTGGAGAGCGCCGAGACCCTTGTGCCCGAGATCGATGACGAGACCGGCTCCGCCACTGTTCCCGCCACTCATTTTTCGACCTACACTCTGGCGGGGGCGAACTATGTGGTCGCATCAACCTATGGCGATTTTAATATTGAAAATGCAAGCTCCGTTTCTTCAAAAACTGATTCTAACGGCGTAGTAACAGTCACTGTGACCCCGGGATCCACTGCGTCTAATCCGCTTTTAATCAGAATGAAAAGCGGATTATCATCCACTACGGATCGCCTGGTAATCAACGGTGCCGGCAAGGGAACGATTTATATGACGCTGGATAATCTGACCATAAACGGCTCAAGGAGTTCGAGCTCAGTCACCAAATGGAATAACCATCCCTGTGTTCAGCTGACTAACTGTATAGACTGCCGGCTTACGGTACAGGACTGCGTTTTCACTTCGACCGGTGATTGTGCCCCGGCGCTGGAGCTGGTCGGAAGTCAGTGTACTCTCTGTCTTCCCAAAGGTACCACCAAAATGGAAACAACCTACAGCAAGTCCAGTACAATCGGTATGGATAATTCCAGTTACAGCAAGCTCATAATACAAAGAGCGGGGTACGGAGACGAAAATCTGGACTGTGTTCTGGAGCTCAGCGCAAGCGGCACTCAGGCCAGTGCCGTCATCGGTTCCATCTACCGTGAGAATGAAAATGATTATTATGAAAAGCGAAAGGTAGTGGCTTCGATCGAAGGCGGCTGCGTCAAAATGACGAGCGCGGTTAATAAGTATTCTGCCATGATCGGCGCGGACGGACGGGAGGATGGCGGTGAGGTTGATATAGGCAGTTTTACGGATGACGTGACGGTAGCCATCAAAGGAGGCTACACGTCAATGAAGCGGACCGGAAACTCTGCCGGACAGATGATCGGCGGCACCTCCATAAGCAACAATACGGCATATCTCCAGAGCTTGAAATCCCGTTTTACTATGGACGGGGGAACGCTGGTAATAGATGACGAATATAATCGTGACCGCAGTGTTTTCGGTGCGCTGACATCGGTATCAAGTAATGCCGACCAGGAAGTGAACATCACCGGCGGAAGCCTGATTATCACTGAAAAAGCTTCTGTCAGCGCAAACCTGGACGCCAAACAGTTTAATGATGTAGAAAAGGTTATTGTCAAACTTGAGAATTCGGGACAAAGCATTCTGAAGAAGCTTCATCTGGAGAAATGCTATGCCGAAGACGGTAAGGCGAGTCCTTATAAGGGACACGATATTTATACCGATGATAACGGGGAAGCCCACCTTTGGCTGCAAGTAGGTACACAGCTGCGCTATCTGGAGGATAAGGACGGAAACAAATATGTAGTGGAATCTACGGAAAGTAATGCGGTTTCCGCCAATAACCAGACAAAGTTTGATAAAAGTAAAAATACGTGGACGGATACAACAGTTCACACTTTTGTTCCCTATATACCGGCCACGGATTTTTCCATTGACCAGACGAAGATTGAGCTTAATAAGGATGTGGCTCTGGATGATAGTATAGTTGTAGTTACACCGACAAATGCCACTCCCAAGGCTAAAGATATAACCTGGACGGTGACTCCGGCGACAGCTGTAGACCCTGCTGCGGTGCAGGCTGACGGAAAGCACCATATCAGTATAAATGCTGCCGGACGATACACGCTGAAAGGAATACTGGA
>JAILBQ010000117.1 GCA_024680815.1 Lachnospiraceae bacterium
TCGGTCTGAACAATGAGCTCCTGCTCTTTCCCGATGAGCTCTGTCTCCTTTTCGTCATACTGTATCTTCGCGTGCAGAATCGTGAAGGCAATAATCAGCACAAAGGTCAAAAGCAGTCCCGCCATCATATCGGAATATGACAGCCAGTAGGTTGTTTCCTCGTCCGCGCGTCGTCTCATAGTGTCTTCCTGTTACTTCCTGCGGCCCATATCCAGGCGTTCTATTGAGTCTGCAAGATCCTCCACGGCATCCGAAGCCCGGTTCAGGCCCATCTCGATAGTGCGGTAGGTTTCGTCCGCCGCTCTGGGCATGTATTCCACGGTATCCTGAATGCTTTCTATCGTGTCGGCAAACTGGTTTTCGATAAACTGAAGATTTTCGTTGATGATCCGGAAGGTTTCTTCGATGTTCTGGGGCAGATCGGTTAAAACCGGCTCCAGGCGGTTTAAGAGATCTTCCTGCTCCCGGAGCTGTTTATGCAGAAGCGAAACGGATTTTTCCAGGGCCTCCCGGAAAACAATAAGCTCCTGCAGCCCCTGGTTGGTGCTTTCCGTGAGAGCCTTGTTTTCTTCTGTTTGGGTTCTTAAAGCGTCAAGGCTATCCCGAAGCTGCTTCTGCATCTCCTGAACCTCGACGGAAAAGTTTCTCAGGGCGAAGGCAACGGCTCTGGTTTCCTTCGCGATATCCGTCACCGCTTCCGCCGTGCCGATATTCTTTTCATAAATTGTCTCGATCTGCCGCTGGTTTTCCCTCTGGGCAAGCAGAGTCTGGTTGATGGTTCCGGACAGCTCGGTAAACATGTTCTGCATGGAGCTGTTCATCTCGGCAAGGAAGGCGTTAACCACAAGCGTGAGAGAGTCCATCTGGTTGCGCGTGGCCATGTTCGCGAAGCTTACTATGGTATCGTCAAAACGGTCAAACTGGGGCTCCAGGAGCTCCTTTAAGCCCTCTGAAAGCTGGTGGGCAACAGTGTTGGCCAGGTCGCGGATCGCAACGGTCTGCTGCTGCTGAAGCTCCATAAGCCGGTTGACTCCGTCTCTGGCGGTGTCGGGGAGAACATACTTTTTATAGGCTTCAATAAAGATCCGGACGGCGCCCTCCGCCTCATCCAGCTTGCGCTTATAGACATAGTTAAAGGTCAGGGAAAAGACCATGCCGTAGATCGAAGTGTGAAAAGCCACCTTGATGCCGTTCATCAGCGGCTCGATGCTGTTTGCGATTTCGGCGCTGGTACCGGTATTGAAGCTCTGAAGCCCCAGGGCCAGACCGATAAAGGTGCCCAGAATTCCCAGGCCCGTCATGACGCCCGGGATCTGGTTCAGACGGTTTCTGTGGATTACGGCATCCACAAGATCGTAATTTATATATTCATCTATGTTGCACTTATAATAGGTTTTGTCGGTATGAACAATCCGCTCCAGTTCATACTGGTAATCCTGAAACTGTTTTAAAAGGATGGGCGTTTCAAAAAGCTCATCCTTGTCCTCCCGGTATTTTTCCCACAGAAAACGGTGCTCGTTCATGGCATCGTGTCTGATCTTTCCGGTGACGCGGAGAAGATCGGCGGTGATTATCGTAATCGGCCTGAGACTGTCCTTCTGACACAAGAAGAAAACGAGGCCGACAATCACAAACATGGCGACGTTGACTATTATATTTGCCAGGCCGCCTCCGCCGGAAGCAAAAATATTCAGATAAATGCAGACCAGGATCATGGCTGCGTATACGATCCAGATCAGATATTCATAACGGTTTGCTTTGCGCATGTTTAATACCTCCGAAAAGCTTTGAGCGCATCAGACCCTATTATAATGAAAAAAGCGCAATAATGCAAACCGTGAATTGTTCTGATGCAGAGGCGTACGGATTATGATACAATACCGTACATGGATATTCTGAATTTTCATTTAAGCGATACCGCTGCATATATATGGGGTTTTGTTTTCATTTTTATTTTCTTTCTGGCGATTTTCAGGAGTGCGGGCAGGATGAGCCAGACAGACTCCAAAGGGAAATATATTGTGGTGATAATTATTTCCGCTTTGATTATTCTTCTTATTTCCGCTTTCCTTGTTTTCAGAACGATGAATCTGGGCGGAATCTGAGGGGGGTTTGACGGCATTGAGCAGTATGGATGATTTTTACAGCCTTCTTGAGGGAGAAAAACCGAAGAGGTGTGAAGACTGCGGCGGGGACCTGAAGCCGGTTCGCGACGGGCAGTTTGTCTGCGAAAACTGCGGGAAGGAGCATTTTAACACTTTCGGAAGGGTTCGCCGTTTCATAGAGGAGAACGGCCCCTCCTCGCCGGAAGAGCTTTGCGGGAAGACCGGGGCGGATATGGAGCTGATACGCTATTATCTGAAAAAGAGCCGTCTGGAGCTTACGGATAATTCGCTGGTGTTTTTAAAGTGTGAGATCTGCGGCGCGAATATAAAGAGCGGAACGATCTGTCCGAAATGCGCGGCCAGAAAGGATATCGCGGGATATTATAAAGGCGGCGACACGGGAGATTTCCCGAAGAGCAGCCGGGGAAGGCTGGGAACCGGGAAACGTCGCTCCACGCGCCGCCACACATAAGCTTCAAATAAAGGGTCTTAAAGGGTATTTTTAATATTCTTTTGCCTCTTCCTCGCCGTTTAATACCCTGAGCGCTCCCTGGGCAAGAGCCAGGAGCTCGTCCTCGCCCTTGTAGATATGAACGGGGGCAATAAAGGAAACCCGCTTTGAAATGTTATCGGTAATGTATTTTTCGTAGGCAATCCCGCCGGTTAAGAGGATGGCGTCCACCTTTCCCTCAAGCACCGCGGCCATGGAGCCGATATTTTTGGAAATCTGATAGGTGAAGGCGTTGACCACAAGTTCAGCCTTTTTATCTCCTGCATTCATCATTTTCTCGCATTCCTGCATATTGTTGCAGTGCAGATAGGAGTTTAAGCCTCCCTCGCCCACCAGCTTTTTCATGACTTCCTTTTCGGTATATTTCCCAGAGAAGCACATACGTACAAGGCCTCCTACGGGAACCGCACCGGCGCGCTCCGGTGAAAAGGCGCCGTCGCCATCAAGGGCGTTAAAGACGTCGATGACCTTTCCGTTTTTATGGGCGCCGCAGGAAACGCCGCCGCCCATGTGGACGATGATCAGATTAAGGTCTTCGTATTTCTTTCCGTTTTCCTTTGCATAGCGCCGGCCGATGGCTTTCTGGTTAAGGGGATGGAAGATGCTCGTTCTGGGAATTTCCTCGCAGCCGGAGATCCGGGCGATTTCCTCGAGCTCGTCCACTACCACGGGATCGACTATATAGGAGGGTTTTCCGATTTCGTCGCCGATTTCTCTGGCAAGAACCCCGCCCAGGTTGGAGGCGTGCTGGCCCTGAAAGCCCTCTGTCAGATCCTTAAGCAAAGCATCGGAAACCGGATAGGTGCCGCCGGGAATGGGCTTTACCAGTCCGCCGCGCCCAACGCATACATCCAGGGATTTAAGATCGAACTTCTGCTCGGAGAGGAAATCCAGAATTATTTTTTTACGGAAATCCTTCTGATCGATAATGGAGGAAAACTGCGCTATTTCCTCATTGGTGTGTCGGAGGGTCTTGTCGAAAAGCATGGTCTCGTCTTCAAAGACCGCAATCTTTGTGCTGGTGGAACCGGGATTGATAATAAGGGATTTAACAGCCATGATTTTCCTTCCTTTCTGTTATGCTTTCCTTAAATGCTCAGCCACGACGGAGGCCAGAGCGATGGAATTAACCTTTGTTTCGGTGCTGTCGGAGCGGCTGGTGAGGATGGTAGGCGCCTTGGTGCCGGTTAAGATGCAGCCGTTTTCAAATTCCGTTGTATGTACAATGAACTTATAAGCAATATTTCCGGCGTGGATATCCGGGAACAGCAGGATATCCGCGTCTCCCACAATCTTGCGGTCAAGAGCGCCCTTGTGCTCGCAGGCCTCTCTGGAAATCGCCATATCCAGAGAAAGGGGGCCGTCCACGATACAGCCGGTGATTTTTCCCTCGTCCTGCATTCTGGAAAGCTCTGCTTCCTCCTCCGTACAGGGCATCTTCGGGTTGACTACCTCGACGGCGGCGAGCCCCGCCACCTTGGGGTTCATAATCCCGCAGGCGTTTGCCACCTGAACGGTGTTTTCGATGATATGCACCTTGTCCTCCAGAGTCGGATAGGTCATAAAGGCCACGTCGGATAAAAACAGAAGACGGTCGATGCCCTTTATTTCAAACAGACAGGTGTGGGACAGGGTTCCGCCGGTGCGCAGTCCCACCTCCTTATCCAGAACGCTTTTTAAAAAGTCTTTTGTGCTTAAAAGCCCTTTCATGTACATCTCGGCATCGCCGTCGTGTACCAGCTTAACGGCGGTATGCGCGGCCTCCACCGGGTCGCTGACGGCTATAACCTCATAGTCCTTTAAATTCATCCCGAGCTTTCCCGAGATCTCCTCCATCTGACCGGGATCGCCCACAAGGATCGAATCGGCGATGCCGCGATCCTTCGCCGCTTTAACCGCCTCCAGCACATTGGAGTCGTTGGCGGCAGCTACCGAAAGCTTCTTCATCGGAACGGATTTGACCTGTTCAATGATTTTTGCAAAATGTCTTCCCATTGGTATTGTCTCCTTCTTATTAAGATACGGTTCAAGAATCTTTAATAGAATAGCACTTCCTTCGCTACTTGTCTATTCCGGTGAAGTCTGATAAAATATCGTGTTGCACACCAACCATACGAAAGGTATATTCAATGAACATTATCGATAAAATATTCGGCACACACAGTGACCACGAGCTGAAGCGGATTGCGCCCCTCGTGGACAGGGTGCTTTCCTTAAGAGACAGCATGATGGCCCTGTCGGACGGGGAGCTCAGGGAAAAGACCCGGGAATTCAAAAAGCGGCGTGCGGCGGGAGAAACGCTGGACGACCTGCTTCCGGAGGCTTTTGCGGCTGTTCGGGAATCCGCCCGCCGTGTGCTTAAGATGGAACACTATCCGGTGCAGGTAATGGGCGGAATCATCCTCCATCAGGGCCGTATCGCCGAAATGCGAACAGGTGAAGGAAAAACCCTGGTGGCCACCCTGCCGGCCTATCTTAACGCTTTGGACGAAAAAGGCGTACAGGTGGTCACGGTTAACGACTATCTGGCAAAGCGTGACGCGGAATGGATGGGGCAGGTTCATGAGTTTCTGGGGCTTACGGTGGGAGTGGTCTTAAACGACATGAGCACCGAGGAGCGACAGAAGGCCTATAACTGCGACATAACCTATGTCACGAATAACGAGCTGGGCTTTGATTACCTGAGGGACAACATGGTGATCTACAAGAACCGCCTGGTACTCAGGGGCCTTCATTACTGCATCATCGACGAAGTGGACTCCGTACTTATAGACGAGGCCAGGACTCCTCTCATTATCTCCGGCCAGAGCGGAAAATCCACCAGCATTTACGAAGCCTGCGACCTTCTGGCCAGACAGCTTAAAAGGGGCGAGGCCTCCAGCGACGAGCTGTCCAAGATGGATGCCATCATGGGCGTGGAGATCGAGGAAACCGGTGACTTTATCGTGAACGAAAAGGACAAGCTCGTTAACCTTACGGCCCAGGGTGTCGAAAAGGTGGAGCAGTTCTTTCATATAGAAAACCTGGCGGATCCGGAGAATCTGGAAATCCAGCATAACATTATTCTGGCGCTCAGAGCCCACAATCTCATGTTTAAGGATCAGGATTATGTGGTAAAGGACGACCAGGTTTTAATCGTCGACAGCTTCACCGGCCGTATTATGCCCGGGCGGCGCTATTCCGACGGCCTGCATCAGGCGATTGAAGCCAAGGAGCATGTGAAGGTTAAGAGGGAGAGCAAGACCCTTGCCACGATAACCTTCCAGAATTTCTTCAATAAATTCGAGAAAAAAGCAGGCATGACCGGTACCGCTCTCACGGAAGAAAGGGAATTTCGCGAGATCTACGGCATGGACGTCATAACCATTCCCACCAATGAACCCATAGCCAGAAAAGACCTGCAGGACGCGGTATTTAAAACAAAGAGGGAAAAGCTCCACGCCATTGTGGAGGAAATAAAGCGCGTGCATGAAACCGGGCAGCCGATTCTGGTGGGCACGATCACGATTGAGGCCTCCGAGGAGCTTTCGACCCTTTTGCGTAAAACCGGAATTCACCATAATGTGCTGAACGCGAAATTTCATGAGCTGGAGGCGGAGATTGTGGCGGACGCCGGAATACACGGGGCGGTGACAATTGCAACCAACATGGCCGGCCGTGGTACCGATATCAAGCTGGACGAAGAATCCCGTGCCGCCGGCGGACTTATGATTATCGGAACCGAGAGACACGAATCCAGGCGAATCGACAATCAGCTGCGCGGACGTTCCGGAAGACAGGGAGACCCGGGAGTATCCAGGTTCTATATTTCCCTGGAGGATGACGTTATGCGTCTCTTCGGCTCGGAGCGGATGATGGCCGTATTTGAGGCGCTGAACGTCCCCGAGGGAGAACAGATTGAGCATAAGATGCTGACAAACGCCATAGAGCGGGCCCAGAAAAAGATAGAGGACAACAACTTCGGAATCCGTAAAAACCTGCTGGATTACGACGCGGTCAATAACGACCAGAGAGAAATCATATACGCGGAACGCCGGAAGGTTCTGGACGGCGAGAGCATGCGGGAGGCCATCTACAAGATGATCACCGATATCGCGGAGAGTGTTGTGGACACCTGTATCGGGGACGATCAGCCGAATTCCGAATGGGATCTTGTGGAGCTCAATTCCCTGCTTCTGCCCATTATTCCCATGGCTCCGGTAAAGACTCCGGATATTAAGCAGATGAAGAAGAACGAGCTTAAGCAGTACCTTAAGGAAACCGCGGTTAAGCTCTACGAAAGCAAGGAGGCGGAGTTCCCCGAGGCTGAGCAGCTCAGGGAAATCGAGCGCGTCATTCTCTTAAAGGTTATTGACCGGAAGTGGATGGATCACATAGACGATATGGAGCAGCTCCGTCAGGGCATCGGCCTGCAGGCCTTCGGACAGAAGGATCCGGTGGTGGAATACCGGACCGCGGGCTTTGAAATGTTTGATGCCATGACAAACGGGATCAAGGAGGATACCGTCAGACTCCTCTTCCACGTGAAGATCGAGCAGAAGGTGGAGAGGGAGCAGGTAGCGAAGGTAACGGGCACAAACAAGGATGACACACTGAAGAAGGGACCTAAAAAGCGGGATCAGAAAAAGGTCTATCCCAACGATCCCTGCCCCTGCGGAAGCGGGAAAAAGTTTAAAAACTGTCACGGCCGGGCATCCGCCTGAAGAAAAACCGGAGAAGCGCTATGCTGGAATTGGACAATATAAAACAGGAGCTTGGAGGCTATGCCGATCCGCTTAAGGAGCTGCATGATTCCCTGGATCTGACGGCTAAGGAAAACCGGATTGATGAGCTTAACCATCTGATGGAGGAGCCTGATTTCTGGAGCGATCCCGAAAAAAGCACGAAGCAGTCAAGAGAGCTGGGAAGCTTAAAGGACGATGTTTCCACCTTTCAGAAGCTGAAAAGCCAGTATGATGACATGCTTTCCCTCATAGATATGGCAAACGAGGAAAACGACGAATCTCTGGTGCCGGATATTAAGGAGGAATTTGCCTCCTTTAAGGAAGATTTTGAGAGGATCCGCATAAAGACTCTTCTTTCGGGGGAGTATGATAACTGCAACGCGATTTTAAGTCTGAACGCCGGGGCGGGCGGCACTGAGTCCTGCGACTGGTGCTCCATGCTCTTCCGCATGTATACCCGCTGGGCGGAGCGTCACGGCTTTTCAATGGAGGTTTTAAGCGTCCTGGATGGGGACGAGGCGGGTATAAAGAGCGCGGATTTCCAGATTAACGGGGAAAACGCCTTCGGACTCTTAAAGTCCGAGAAGGGCGTGCACCGGCTGGTGCGGATTTCGCCCTTCAACGCCCAGGGGAAGCGCCAGACCTCCTTTGTGTCCCTGGATGTCATGCCGGATATCGAAGAGGATCTGAACGTGGAGATAAAGGATGAGGATATACGTATTGATACATACCGTTCCTCCGGGGCCGGCGGCCAGCATATCAACAAAACCTCCTCGGCCATCAGAATCACCCATTTCCCCACGGGCATTGTGGTGACCTGTCAGAATGAGCGCTCCCAGCTTCAGAATAAAAACAAGGCCATGCAGATTTTAAAGGCCAGACTATATATGCTGGCGAAGGAAAACAACGCGGATAAGCTTTCCGACATCCGCGGAGAAATAAAGAACATTGCCTGGGGCTCGCAGATACGTTCCTATTTCCTGCAGCCCTACCAGCTGGTGAAGGATCTGCGGACCAATGTGGAGGTACCGCAGGCTGACAGCGTTCTGGACGGGAATATCGATCCGTTTATAAACGGATATCTGAAGTGGATCGCGGTCCGGCCGGAAGGTTAAAGATTCATTACGAGCCGGACTTGGCAGAAAGGATGTTGTTATGACGGAAGTTGCGGTGTTGGGATACGGTACGGTGGGCTCCGGCGTTGTGGAGGTGCTGGAGAGGAATGCCGCTGTAATAGAGCATACGGCAGGAGATGCTCTCCATGTGAAATATGTTCTGGATATACGGGACTTCCCCGGAGATCCGATTCAGGAAAGGATAACCCACGACTTTAATCAGATTCTTGACGACCCGGATATAAAGGTTATCGCCGAGGTCATGGGAGGAGTAGAGCCGGCTTATTCCTTTACAAAACAGGCACTGGAGAAGGGAAAGAGCGTCTGCACCTCCAATAAGGAGCTGGTGGCCCGTTACGGGAGCGAGCTCTTATCCCTTGCCAGAGATAAGGGCGTAAACTATCTTTTTGAAGCCAGCTGCGGCGGCGGTATTCCGATTATTGCCGCAATAAACCAGTCTCTTATTGCGAACGAGATTGATGAGATTACGGGAATTCTGAACGGAACGACAAACTACATCCTCTCGGAAATGGCGGAGAGCGGCTCCGCGTTTGAAGACGCCCTTGCGGACGCCCAGGAAAAGGGCTACGCGGAACGGAACCCTGAGGCGGATGTGGAGGGGCATGATGCCTGCAGGAAACTGGCGATCCTCTCTTCGCTGTGCTTCGGGAAGAGGGTGAATTATGAGGATATTTATACAGAGGGAATTACTGCCGTTACCCACGCGGATATCCTCTACGCAAAAGAGCTGGGCATGGCGGTAAAGCTTTTAGCCTCCGGCTGGACAGTTCCGGAAGGGGATACAAAGCGGTTTTATGCATTGGTGGCGCCCTTCCTTGTGTCTCCGGAGAACCCTCTTTTCAGCGTAAACGGAGTGTTCAACGCGGTATTTGTACACGGAAACATGCTGGGAGACGCCATGTTTTACGGCAGCGGGGCGGGGAAGCTTCCCACGGCCAGTGCCGTTGCCGGAGATATGATCGAAGCAGTGCGCCGGGCCGGTGAAACCATAATGACCTTCGACAGCACGGAGCTCCTTCCAATTACGGCCATAGAAAACGAAAGCCGGAGATTTTTTGTCCGGATCCCGAAGGAGAGGGAAGAGGCGGCAGAGAAGGCCTTCGGAGAAATAAAAATCGTGACCGTACCGGAGCTTTCCGGAGAAACGGGCTTTGTGACGGAAGAAATGACGGAAAAGGCGTTTGAGGAGTGCGCCGAAAAGGCGGGCGGCATCATCAGCCGGATCCGGATCAAGTAAGGATAAGAAAAACATGAAATACATTATTGTTCTCGGGGACGGCATGGCGGACCGGCCTATTGAAGAGCTGGGCGGGAAAACCCCGCTGGAATACGCGGACACACCGGAGCTTGACCGGCTTTCCGGAAGGTCGGAAATCGGTCTGCTGCACACGATTCCCGAAGGAATGAAACCCGGCTCCGATACCGCGAACCTTTCGGTGCTGGGCTATGACCCGAAGGAGAGCTACTCCGGGCGGTCTCCGCTGGAAGCTTTAAGCATCGGAGTTGATATGAAGACGGACGACGTCGCCATGCGCTGCAATCTGGTGACCCTTACCGAGGAGGATGTACCCTTTGAGGAGCAGAGGATTCTGGATCACAGCTCCGGGGAAATATCCACAGAGGACGCGGCGGTGCTGGTGGAGGCGGTGCGTCCGCTGATAGAGAAGGCCGGGTACGGCATCCATGTGGGTACGAGCTACCGCCACTGTCTGATAATTCCGAAGGGCAGGGTGCAGGACTTTGCCCAGCCCCATGACCACCTGGGAGAAGTAATCGGCGGGTATCTGCCGGAGGATCCGGCAATGCTTTCCATCATGAAAGAGAGCTATGAAATCCTGAAGGCCCATCCCCTGAACGCTATGCGCAGGGAAAAGAATTTAAACCCGGCAAACTGCTGCTGGTTCTGGGGCGCGGGAACAAAGCCGAAGCTTTCCTCTTTTTATGGGAAGACCGGAAAAAAAGGCGTCATGATTTCCGCCGTGGATCTTTTAAAAGGCATAGCCATCGGGGCTTCAATGAAGGTTGTGGAGGTTCCCGGGGCCACCGGGGGTCTGGATACAAATTATGAAGGAAAGGCCGGGGCGGCGGTTAAGGAGCTTGTGGAAAACGGCGCGGATTTTGCCTATATCCATGTTGAGGCTCCGGACGAAATGGGGCACCAGGGAAGTGTAGAGAAAAAAGTAAAATCCATTGAGTATCTGGATCAGAGGGTTATCCGGGTGGTAACTGAGGGGTTGCGCTCTGCGGGAGAGGCTTTCCGCCTGGCCGTGCTTCCCGATCATCCGACTCCCATCGAAATCAGAACCCATTCTTCTGATTCGGTGCCGTTTCTGCTTTATGATTCCACAAAGGAGCTTTCAGGGAGCCATCGCTATAATGAGCGGGAGGCCGCGGAAACGGGGCTTTTCCTGTCTGAGGGGCCGATGCTTATGGAAAGGCTTCTTTCAAAATAAATCCGGACAGAAAGGACATACATGCTGATAGTAAAAAAATTCGGCGGCACCTCCGTCGCCGATAAGGACAGAATATACAATGTGGCCGAACGGTGCCTTAAGGACTACCGGGAGGGAAATGACGTGGTTGTCGTTCTTTCCGCCATGGGAAAGATGACGGACGTGCTTATTGAACAGGCCCACGAAATTCATCCGAATCCGCCGAAGCGGGAGCTGGATATGCTCCTGGTGACCGGGGAACAGACCTCGGTGGCGTTAATGGGCATGGCCTTTGACAAGCTGGGAGTTCCGTCCATTTCCCTTAACGCCTTTCAGGTTGCCATGCACACCACAAGTGTTTACGGCGCGGCGAGGATAAAGCGGATTGACACAGAGAGGATCCGACACGAGCTTTCCGCGAAGAAAATCGTTATTGTTACCGGTTTCCAGGGCATTAATAAATATGACGATTTCACAACTCTTGGTAGAGGTGGTTCGGATACCACGGCGGTAGCCCTGGCGGCGGCCCTCCATGCGGATAAGTGCGAAATATTCACCGATGTGGACGGGGTCTATACGGCTGATCCCCGCATTGTACCCAAAGCTCGGAAGCTCAAGGAAATATCCTATGACGAAATGCTGGATCTTGCCACCCTGGGCGCCGGGGTGCTGCATAACCGTTCGGTGGAGATGGCAAAGAAATACGGAGTTGAGCTGGTGGTCCGTTCCAGCCTTAACGATTCTGAAGGCACGATTGTAAAGGAGGTGGGAAGAGTGGAAAGAATGCTGGTCAGCGGCGTGGCGGCCGACAAAAACGCCACAAGAATTTCGGTTATCGGTTTGGAGGACAGGCCCGGCGTGGCTTTCCGGCTTTTCGATATGATCGCGAAGGCCAATATCAATGTGGATATGATCCTGCAGTCCATCGGACGTGAGGACAAGAAGGATATTTCCTTCACTGTGGATGAGGATTCCGCCGATGCCGCGGAGGAGCTTCTGGAGAAGAACCGGGAGGTATTGAAGGCGGAAAGAATCAGTGTGAAGAAAAACGTCGCCAAGGTTTCCGTGGTGGGGGCCGGCATGATGAGCAACCCCGGCGTGGCGGCAAAGATGTTCGAATGCCTCTATAACGCCGGCATCAATATCCGCATGATTTCCACCTCGGAAATCCGGGTGACCGTGCTGATCGATGAAGAGGATTGTGACCGTGCCGTGAAGGCGGCGCATGAAGGCTTCGGCCTGGAAGACTGAAAAGAAAGCAAAAGCCCTCGGGAATTCCCGGGGGCTTTAAACTGCTATATCGAGATTGTCTCCCCTCATGGCGTCCGCGTGAAGGGATTTTAAATTCTTCTGGTAGGGATTGTCTTCGTTTCCGTATTTGATGGCTGTGTTGGTTTCTCCGCCGGAAACATAGGTGCGTCCGCATTCGGGACAGATGGATGTATGAATCGTAACGGAGGCGCGGATCACCTTTCCGTCCCCTTCCTCCGCTTTCTTATAGGCGTTGGACACGTGCTCCTGTTCATGAGCCCGAACTGCCGTGGGCGCCGCTGTCGGCGAGATATGGGCGGCAGCCTTGAAGGACACCATCTCGTTGGAGCCGTCCTGATATTTACGTTCCTTGCAGGTCTGGCACTCCGCGGGAGAAACCTTCTTTCCGGGCTTTACTTCCGTGGATTCCCCGGGATTTAAAACCACATGGCCGCTTTTTTCCGCGCCGGCCGTTCCCGCGACTCCTCCGAGTCCGGCAAGGGCATAGGGCGACCCGCCTTCCGGTCTGCTTCCCGCAAGTGTCGGCAGGGCATAGGCACCATATTCATTTCCGATTCCGGGAACCATGAGTCCAGCCATATCGCCGGTCTCCTTTCGGGGCATTTCTCTGGGGCCGCATATGTCTTTTGCAAAAGGATATAATACAAAGTTATTATATAATATCAGGCCCGAAAAGTCAAAGCAGGCGGCTTTTTCCGTTCTTTCAAACTTCCCCCGTATGTGCTACAATAGACGTTATGAAGAAAGTGATTACCTACGGTACCTTCGACCTGTTTCACGAAGGGCATTATAAGCTGCTGGAGCGCGCAAAGGCGCTGGGGGACTACCTCATTGTCGGGGTCACGACGGAGCATTTCGACGAAGCCCGGGGAAAGATCAACGTGGTGGATCCGATAATGGAGCGGATCGAACACGTGAAGAAAACGGGTTTTGCGGACGAAATCATCGTGGAGGACCATGAAGGCCAGAAGATCGAGGACGTCCAGAAGTACGGCGTGGATATCTTTGTGGAGGGCTCTGACTGGGAAGGGCATTTCGACTATATGCGGGCCTTTTGCGAGGTGGTGTATCTGGAGCGCACGCCGAATATCTCCTCGACTTTGAAACGCAAAAGCCGCTTCAGACTCGTGCGTATCGGAATTGTGGGTACAGGGAGGATTGCTCCCAGATTCATGTCCGAAGCAAAGTACGTCAGCGGCGTGCTGATCCCCTGCTGCTACAATCCCGAAAAAGCAAGCGGAGAGCTGTTTTCGAAGCTCCACGACGTCCGGGCCTATTCGCAGTCTTTTGAGGAGTTTCTGGATCAGGTGGATGCGATCTATGTCGCCTCTCCCCATGAAACCCACTATGGCTACGCAAAGCAGGCGATTCTTAAGAAAAAACATGTGCTCTGCGAAAAGCCCATGACCTTCACCTACAAAGCCGCAAAGGAGCTCTATGACCTGGCGGCGGAGAATAAGGTTGTCCTTATGGAAGGGATAAAGGCGGCCTACTGTCTTGGGTTCCAGCAGATGATAAATATCGCGAAAAGCGGGAGAATCGGAGAAATCCGGGACGTGGAGGCCTGCTTTTCAAGGCTTGTACGGGAGGACTCCAGGGAACTCAACGACGGAACTTACGGCGGAGCGTTTCTGGAATTCGGCGGCTATCCGCTGCTTCCGATATTCAAGCTCTTCGGAACGGAATACGATTCCATTTCCATTGACAGCATCCTCGACAAAAAGGGGATTGACTTATATACCAAGATTCAGCTGCGATATCCCGGGGGCATGGCCACGGCCAAGACCGGAATTGGAGTAAAAAGCGAGGGCCAGCTGGTCATTGCCGGCACAAAAGGCTATATTCTGGCACCCTCGCCCTGGTGGCTCACAAAACACTTTGATGTGCGCTATGAGGATCCGGATATTGTGGAGCATTACGAGCCGGCTTTTCAGGGAGACGGGCTGCGCTACGAAATCAGCGAATTCATTAACCAGATTAACGGCACGAGAGGCCGGACCTACAAGCTGACAGCCGAGGAATCCATCGGAATGGCGAAGGTTGTGGAGAGGTTTATGAAGCAGCGGTCAGAGGCAAAGAGCGGGAAACATAAAGGCAAAGCGGGCAGCGGGAAAGGCTGATGAAGGTCGGGATAACATATCATGAAAAACTGAACGGGCAGCTGCTTTCAAAGAGCGGCTTTGACGGAGTCAGCGTGGATCTTGCCGGAACGGGACGGCCCGGAGCGGATATGACGGCGCTGGCTTTCAGAATCCCCTGGAAGACCTTGGGAGAGACGGCGCTTCCCGATAACTGCGAAATCCTGGTGGTGGATACCTGCTCTCTTACAGAGCGGGAAGAGGCAAAACAGCTGGAAGAGAAGCTAAGGGAGCATTCCCGGGAGTATGCGCTGCGTGGCCTCACGGTTTGCATTGAAAACGGTGTGGCGTACCGGAGCGGCCGCTACGTCCGGGGATTTTACGATGACACCGCCGCTCTTACGGCCGCTTCGGACAGGCTTAATTCCGGAGATAGCGGCAGGCTTTTTGCGGCGGCATTCAATATTGCTTATTCCAATCTTCTGGGACAGAATCCTGCGGATGAGCTGGAAGCGCTGGGAGACCGGCTTAAGGTACTCTATATCAGCGATAATGACGCTATGGGGGACTACCGTCAGCTTCCCTATACCTTTACAAGGGGGAGAGGAATTTTATCCACCGACTGGGTCGGGATTATCCGTGCCATTGTGCTTCTTTCCTTTGACGGCCTTCTTGTTGCCGATATTCCGGGGACGGTGGAAAACACACCGGCGGAGCTTCTCCCGGCCATGCTGGAGCTCATGCGTGCAGTCTTTCGGCATATGGAAGATCAGCTGAATATTTCGGAGGCTTTTTCCGAGCCGGGGAAAACGCTGGTTATATTCGGAACCGGCAACATGTTCAGAAATTATATGCGGCTTTGGGGAAAGACGGCAAAGCCCGCTTTCGCGGTGGATAATAATTCAAAGCTCTGGGGAGAAAGGAAAGAAGGAATCGAAATCAGGCCGCCGGAGGCAATCCTGGAGATTCCGCCGGAAAAGCGTAATGTATGGATCTGCAACATTCATTTTCCGGAGATTAAAGAGCAGCTTAAGGAAATGGGAATCGAGTCTAGACGCCTCGAGGAGTGGTATTTTGTGAGGAATCCATGGGAAAACACCTGATCGGAGTCCAGACAAAGGGAATATTTTCGGAACCCCCGAAGGCGGAGGAGGTGGCTTTGATCCGCCGGGCCGGGTTTGACTGCATCGATTTCAGTCTGGATGCGTTTTTATTAAATTCGGATATATACCGGGGAGAACTAAATGATTTCTTTTCCTGCAGTGAGCAGGACTTTCTGGATATTTTCCGGCCTCTTAAGGAAACCCTGAAAAAAGAGGGGCTGCGGATTTCCCAGATGCACGTGCCTTATCCCCTGTGGATCCTTGATCCGGAAAATGACCGGACAGAACAGAATGAGTATATCAGGAAGGAAGTGCTTCCGAAAAGTTTCGCTCTGGCGAAGCTTCTGGAGATCCCCTTCCTTGTGCTTCATTCGATCAAATGCCGGGGGCTTTCGGGATATTCAGCGGAGTTAAGGAAAAACGTGGAATTTTTCCGGGAGCTGATACCCAATGCCCGAATGGCCGATACAATTATCTGCCTTGAAAATCTCTACGGGGGCTTTGCCGGGAGGCTCACCGACGGCCCCTGCTCCGACCCGGAGGAGGCAAAAAGATATCTGGAGGAGCTTAACAGTGCGGCTGGCGAGGAGCGTTTCGGCTTCTGTCTGGATACGGGACATATGAATCTGGTGCACCGATCCGCGCGAGAGTTCACGGAGACCCTTGGTAAGCATATCAAAATCCTGCATATTCATGACAACAACGGGAAGGAGGATCTGCACCAGCTTCCTTTTTCTTTCCGGGATCCGGAGGGAAAGGGCGGCGGCGTGGACTGGGAGGAATGGATTGAGGCTATGAAGGAAATCGGTTATGAAGGGGCGCTGAGCTTTGAAACCTTTCCCTGCATGAACGCCTTTCCTCCGGAGCTGCAGGAAGCGGCCCTTCGGGCAATCTGCGGGATCGGACGTTATTTTGCCTCGAGGCTTGGGGCATGATAAGGCTGGGAATAATCGGAACCGGAAGAATTGCCGGACGGTTTGTTTCGGAATGCGGAGAGGTGGCGGAAATCGTACTCTCTGCCGTTTATAATCCCCATCCGGAGAGTGCGGGGCGGTTCGCGGAAGCCTGCGGTATTCCGGTTCACACGGATAATCCCGAGGAATTTAAGGAGGCGGTGGACGCGGTCTATATTGCCTCTCCCCACGGGACGCATTTTGGATACGCCCGGGAAATGCTGGAAGCCGGGAAGCATGTACTCTGTGAAAAGCCCATGGCGATGAGCTCTTCGGAGGCGGAGGAGCTTTTTGCTCTTTCGGAGAAAAAGGGCGTGCTGTTAATGGAGGCGGAAAAGACCGCCTATGCTCCCGGGTTTCTTGCCATGGAGGAAATAATAAAAAGCGGCCGCATCGGGACG
>JAILBQ010000135.1 GCA_024680815.1 Lachnospiraceae bacterium
TCCTGTCTTTTAAAGGCCGCCAGGGCGTTTCTCGTGTTCAAGGCTCTGGAGGAATTCGGTGAAATCGCGGCTGTGGAGCCTTCAAGCCAGGATATTGAGGATGAAAAGTTTGAATTCGATTTCTCCCTCTTTGTGATTACCGATGAGGATTATGAAAAGGTTTCCGAGGCGATCAGGAGTGTATCCGAGATCGAGGATGTAAACGGAACGGAATATACCGAGGAGATGTTTGAGGAAGGAAGCGCGGAGGAAGCGGCCGAGGGCACGGCGGAAGGAGCTGCTCCCGCCGGAGAGACCGCTGCCGCCGAAGAGCCGGCGAAGGAGGAGGCTCCTGCCGCAAAGGTCGAAGAAGCACCTCCTGCTCCCGCCCCTGCCGGAAAGAGCGGGAAGAGTTCAGCGGCGAAATCCGCAGGAAAACCTGTAGCCAGCCGTACGGTGCGTGTGGATATCGAAAAGCTGGATGTGCTCATGAACCTGGTCAGCGAGCTGATTATTGCAAAGAATTCACTGGTCTCCGCCAGCTCCAATCTCTCAGGACCCGGCGGGAAAATGGATCACAATTTCAGCGAACATATAGAGTATCTGGAGAGCGTTACCACCAACCTCCACGAGTCAGTCATGAAGGTCAGAATGGTGCCTATTGAGAGCGCACTTCAGAAATTCCCGAGAATGATCCGTGATTTGGAGAAGCAGCTTGGGAAGAAGATGAGCTTAACCATCACCGGTGAAGAGACAGAGCTTGACAGAACCGTGGTGGACGAGCTGTCCGATCCGCTGATGCACCTCTTAAGAAACAGCGCGGATCATGGTCTGGAGACTCCGGACGTCAGAAAAGACCGGGGCAAGGGCGAAGAGGGTATCATCTTTATAAACGCCTATCAGGACGGCAATAACGTTGTTATCGAGGTCGGGGATGACGGAAGCGGTATCGATGTGGAGGCGGTGCGCCAGAAGATTATAGAGCGCAACTATCTCCCTGAGGAAAGAGCAATGCAGATGACCGACAAGGAGGTCATTAACGTGCTCTTCGATCCGGGCTTCTCCATGGCGAAAAAGGTTACGGATATTTCCGGCCGCGGAGTCGGTCTGGATGTCGTGAAATCCAAAATCGAAGCCCTGGGCGGAGATGTGGAGGTGCGCTCCAAGCTCTATGAAGGCTCCACGTTTATTGTTCGCCTGCCGCTGACCCTGGCTATTATCCAGGCCCTTATGGTGGTTGTGGGCGGCGAGAAATACGCGATTTCTCTGGGCAATATCCAGACCATAGAGGATATTCCCGCAGGAAATATAAAGCTGGTGGAAAATAAGGAAGTGATTCAGCTCAGAGGCACGGTCATCCCGATCATCCGCCTTTCCGAAATGCTTGATATCGCTTCACTGAACGGGCCGAATGACAACCTGACGGTGGTTATTGTGAAAAAGGGCGATTCCCTCGCGGGACTTGCGGTGGATGAAATAATCGGACAGCAGGAGATTGTTATCAAGTCTCTCGGAAAGTATATCAATACCACAAGGATGATCAGCGGCGCCACGATCCTCGGAAACGGAGAGGTCGCTCTGATTATAGACTCTAACGCTTTGATGTAAAGGGGGATAGGACAAATGGCTGAAGATATTCAGGCGGCTCAGATTGACGAGCTGAATCTGCATGAGAATCTGGGTGAGCTGATCCAGTATATCGTGATCGCTCTGGGAGATGAACAATACGGTATTGATATAAAATATATAGACAATATTGTTCGGGTGCAGAGCATCCGCAGGGTACCGAAGGTTCAGGAATATTTCAAAGGCGTGATCAATCTTCGCGGCGAGGTTATTCCGGTCATGAGCCTCAGGCTTAAGATGGGGCTTGGAGATGATGAGATTACGGGAAAGAGCCGTATCATTATCCTGAAGTTTGACAGCGACTCCGTAGTGGGAGCTCTGGTGGACGAGGTCAAGGAGGTTGTGACCATAGCCCAGGGAAATATAGAGGAAGTGGCACACGATGCCAAGAACGGTGTCCAGTCCTTTATAAGCGGTGTTGGAAAAGTTGAGAGCGGTCTTATATCCCTGCTGGATCTTTCGATGATTATAGGAGAGGATGATAAGCAGGCATGACCTTAAGGTCGAAAGGATAGCTTATGGCAGAATTTGATTTAAACAACGTCGATGACATGTATTTTGACGTGCTCAAGGAGCTTGGAAACATCGGCGCGGGAAATGCGGCAAGCTCTCTTGCACAGATGCTTCAGACCAAGGTGGATATGAAGGTTCCCAGGGTTGAGCTTCTGGATTTTTCCGAGCTTGGAGAGGCCATGGGAGGGGAAGAGCAGATCATGGCAGGTATCTACCTTCTTGTACAGGGGGATATTACCGGCAGTATCATGTTCCTTCTGGAAGAGCGCTCTGCCCATACACTGGTCTCCAAGCTGATGGGCACCTCACCGGGTGACCACGCGGGCTTTGACGAGATGGAGTCCTCGGCGCTTAAAGAGATCGGAAATATTATTACCGGCGCCTATCTGAATTCACTTTCGGCCATCACAAACCTGACGATTACCGAATCCATTCCTTCCCTTGCGGTGGATATGGCGGGGGCGATCTTAAGTGTGCCGGCCATTGAGTTCGGGATGGTTGGTGATAAAATGCTTTTGATTCAGACCAGCTTTACAGATGATGAGGAACTTAACGGATATTTTATCCTTGTGCCTGATCTTCCTTCCTACAGCAAGCTTCTTCAGGCGCTTGGTGTGATGCAGGCATAGAATCGGGGATAAATATGGGTGGCTTAATAAAAGTTGGAATGGCGGACTTAAAGCTTTGCCTTCCGCCCGAAGGTATCACTACTCTGGGGCTGGGTTCCTGTGTCGGAGTGGCGATCCGGGATACAAACAACAAAATCGGGGGGCTTGCGCATGTCATGCTTCCGGATTCAAAGGCAATAAAAAATGCCGGGACAAATCTGGCCAAATTTGCCGATACGGGGGTGATGGAGCTGGTGCGCCTGATGGAGCAGAAGGGAGCCAGACGTATCAGGATGGTGGCAAAGATTGCCGGCGGCGCAAAGATGTTTGATTTTAAAAATGACAACGCGCTTATGCAGGTGGGCGACCGGAATGTGGAAGCCGTGAAAAAGAAGCTGAAGGAGCTGGGAATCAGGCTTCTTGCTGAAGACTGCGGCTTGAATTTCGGACGCACCGTGGAGTTTTTCCCCGAAACCGGCGACTTTGTGATTAAAGCGGTGGGTAAGCCGGTGAAAACCATCTGACGAAGAATTATGGCGGAAGAGGAAATCAGCAGCTCCTCCCCGGAGGATCTGGCGGAGGAAGAAAGAGCGGATAATCCCGAGGAAGCGCAGATCGAGGAGGTCGAAGGAGAAGAGGAGCCCGCGGAGGAGGTTCCGGAGCCTGAAATCCATTTAAAGACCAAGACGATACCGGCGCTTGTTATGCTGCTTGGAGGGTCGGTTACAGCGGTTTCCTGTTTTGTCAGACATTTCCCGGTGATTATGATGCTGGAGGGGATCCTGATTTCTCTGGTGATATTTCTGATAGTCGGAGAGATCATAAAAATGCTTTTGGACAGAATCGTAATAAAACCGCCGGAAAAGGAAGAACAGGACGAGGAGAAGAGTGACGGAGAGGTGATCGAGAAGACCGCCGAGGGCGAGACCGGCCAGTAAGAAGGACTCATAGAACATGGACGAGACCGCGAAAAGGAAGCTCTGGGAAGAATACGGAAGGACCCGTTCCCCGGAGGCAAGAGAAAAAATCATCATTGAGTATGCGCCGCTTGTTAAGATAGTTGCGGGCAGGCTCGGGATGTATCTCGGATACAACGTAGAGTACGATGACCTGGTGGGCTACGGAGTATTCGGTCTCATTGACGCTATTGATAAGTTTGACGGAAGCCGGGATGTTAAATTCGAAACCTATGCTTCCTTAAGAATCCGCGGAGCCATCCTCGACCAGATCCGGAAGATGGACTGGATTCCCAGAACTGTCAGACAGCGCCAGAAAAAAATCGATACGGCGATTCATGACATAGAGGCAAATACGGGAAGGGCAGCCACTGATGCCGAGGTTGCGGCAGCTCTGGGGATTTCGGATGACGAATATTCAGACTGGCAGTCCCAGATGGCGGTCACCAATGTTGTGTCCTTGAACGAATTCATGGATCAGGGGACGGAAGCCCCGATTAAGGATACTTCCTACATGCGCTCGGACAGCCCCGAGGAGAGGATAGAGAAGGAAGAGCTGAAAAAGGTTCTGGCCGAGAGTCTGGAGACTCTCACGGAAAAGGAAAGAAAGGTTATTCTGCTATACTACTATGAAGAGCTGACCCTGAAGGAAATAGCCCGGGTACTGGAGGTTTCGGAACCCCGGATCTCCCAGCTGCATGTGCGTGCTTTGCAGAAAATGAAAGATAAAATGGGCAGGTATATGGGTATTCTCACAGGATAGGGGAAAGATATGGGGGATGTGAACGGTTATTTCAAGCTTCTGATAAATGATAAGGGAACGTTCCTGCAGCTGGTCCCTCCTGAAGGCGAGGGGGAGAAGCCGCAGTTTGCCGAAATAGACAATTATCTTAAAGGGAAGCATATTTATTACAGTGCCTCTCCGGTCCGCGCAGCCCTGGAATCCATGATGACGACGCCGATAAGGCTTCAGGAAAAGGTTCCATACAAGGTAAACGAGGAGATGGTGATTCGCATATCTCCCGATATGATGACGGTATACGGGCGCTTTTATCCCGGGACGGAGGGCGGAACCTCTATTACCGCGGAGGAAATTCAGAAGGATATCAGCGCAAAGGGCCTTAAGGTAACGATAGATGAGGAAGCGGTTCAGGCTTTCTTAACCGAACGGCATTACTGCACGGACTATGCCATTGCCCACGGAGAATATCCGAAAGAGGGAGAGGACGGATATGTGGAATATCTGTTCAATACCGATCTTTCGGTTAAGCCCACCCTGAAGGAAGACGGCACGGTGGACTTTTTTAACCTTAATACGGTCTGCGAATGCAAGGAGGGTCAGGAGCTTGCGATTCTCCATCCCTCCGTGCAGGGTGTCAGCGGAATGAATGTCTACGGAGATATAATTTCCGCCAGAAAGGTTGAAGAGGTCAGGCTGGATTTCGGAAAGAACGTTGTGGTAAATGAAGAACGCACCGTCTTAACCTCGAAATGCAACGGCCATGTGCGCCTTGAGGGCACGATGGTCATAGTCAGCGATGTTCTGGAGATCGGCAGTGTGGATACCTCCACCGGCAATATCGACTATGACGGAAATCTCCTGATATCCGGCAATATTTGCGCAGGCTTTAAGGTTCATGCCAGCGGAGATATTGAGGTACGGGGAGTCGTGGAGGGAGCCGAGGTCGATGCCGGCGGCCAGATATTCGTTGTCAGAGGCATAAACGGCATGGGCGAGGGACACATTAAGGCCGGCAGCAACATAGTTGCAAAATATATTGAGAATGCCACAGTGACAGCCGGGAATTACGTGCAGACGGAATGCATAATAAACGCCCATGTTACCGCCAAAACCACGGTAACCGTGGAAGGAAAACGGGGTTATATTTCGGGAGGCGTTGTTCGTGCGGGAACTGCCGCTATCGCAAAGACTATAGGTTCCGAGATGGGAGTGGATACCGCGATTGAAGTGGGAGCCGATCCGGCAATGCGGGAACGGGCGGGAGTGATCCAGAAGGAAAATATCGAGATTACAAAGCAGCTCCAGCAGCTTCAGCCGCTTCTCCTTTCCTTCAGGGCAAAGGTTTCTTCCGGTGTGAAGCTTCCTCCTGATCAGATGCAGAGCTTAAAAAAGATTTCCAACACCTATAAGGGTCTTAATGACAGGCTGAACGCCAATGTCGAGGAGCTGTCCGCAATCGAGGAAGTGTTTAATACGGATAAAACGGATGCTTATATTGTGGTTAACGATATGGCCTATCCGGGCGTGCATCTGGAAATCTCCGGCTCCTCCATGGTGCTGAAAAAGCCGTACCAGTACTGCAAGTTTGTCAGAGAAGGCGGCGACGTAAGGATGAAGCCGATATTCTAAGAAAGTGTCGTCAATGAACGCCAAAAAACGAGCTTGCTCGATTTTTTGAGCGGACATTGGACGACCTGATGTGAATGAGCAAAAAAGCCACGCGAAGCGGGGCGATTTGCGAATTCACATCAAGGATTGCGAGAGCGGCAAAGCCGCGAAGCAATCCGTACTTTCTTTATGAAGGGGAAAGGAGTGCTATGGCTATCAGTCCGGTGGTATTTAACGGAAATATAATGCTTTCCCAGGATATCAATCAGCTTAAGGCCGCTGATGACAATAAGGCGGAGCTTATGCAGAGTACCGTGGTGCAGGAGTCCCAGACCGAAGAGGTGGAACAGTCCACCAGGGTAAATGAATGGGGCAACGCGGAGAACCACGCCGACGCCAGCAAAGAAGGCCAGAATAAATATGAGGGTGACGGCGGGGCAAGAAGAAGACGTAAATTTGCGGATGAAGACGGCGAGGTTTTTGTTAAAAGTAAAGGCGGATTCAATATCAAAATATAAAACACTTTTTTAAACACGGTTTGAGGCAGTGTGAGGGAAAATGTCAACGTTGGAAATTGTGCTCCTGATCCTTGGAGCACTTATTTTTGTAATAAGCTTTGTGATACCGGAGAAGCTTTCCTCAAAGAAAAATGGAAAGAATGAAGCTCCGGAGGGGAGAGGTATGCCCGATGTTGAGCCTGAGGAAATCGTTGCCCGCATGAAGGGCGAGATCACGATGCAGGTCCGGGAGGCTGCCGCGGAAGCCGCCGAGGACGCGGCTTATGAAACAAGGCGCAATCTGGAGAAGCTGACCAATGAAAAGATGATGGCTCTGGACGATTATGCCAGAACCGTGCTTTCCGACGTAGAAAAGAATCATAAAGAGGTTATGTTTCTTTATGATATGCTGAACAATAAATCCGTAGAGATGAAGAACCTGATCCGCAAGGCTGAGAGCACAAAGGAATTGAAGCAGAGCCGGCCGGAAACGAAGGGTGCGGAGGCGCTTAAAAAGGATCCGCTCAAGGACGCGAACAGGCAGGAAAAGGCGGTTCCGAAGCTGGGACGTGATGTGGCTGCCGCCATGTTTGCCAGCGAAAGCGAAGAAGTCTCCGCTCCGGCGGATCGCAATGACAGGGTCCTGGAGCTCTATCACGCCGGTGTGGCGGATGTGGAAATCGCGAAAAAGCTGGGAATAGGAGTAGGAGAGGTCCGGCTGGTCATTGGGCTGGCAGAAAGTCAGGGCGGCTGAGCCGGATGGTTGACATAATATTATTGCAGACGGTCTTCAGATAAAACAGGACAGGATATAAGATATGAAGCTCAAATATTATATGAGAGGAATAGGAATAGGGATAATTGTCGCGGCTTTTTTGCTGGGAAGGCACGTGGGAGCCTCGCTAACGGATGATGAAATCCGCGCAAGGGCAAGAGAGCTGGGCATGGTGGAAGACAGCGGGGTTTTGCAGTTAGCCAAAACCGGCGGCACGGGAAACGGAGCTGAGGCGGAAACCAGGGCAAAGGCTGCGGAGCAGAGCGGGGAAACGGCGGCTGCGCAGAAAAAGGATAACGCCCCTTCAGGAAACGCTGCTTCGGAAAATTCCGCAGTTAATAATAGCGTTTCGGACGAAGCGGAGGACGCCATTGTTGTTTCCGAGGAAAAGCCTTCCGAAGAACCGGAGAAAGTGAATAAGGAAGATCTTCAGGCCACGGCCGGAGCCAGCGCAGGAAAGGGCAGCGGGTCAAAAAAGGAGGAGCCGGTCAAAGCGGAGGAGCCGGTCAAAGCGGAAGAGCCGGCCAAAGCGGAAGAAGCGGCCCAATCCGCCTCCGGGGCTTTTACGATCCATATTACGGGAGGGGACAATTCCTACACCGTTTCAAAACGTCTGGAAGAGGCAGGAGTGGTGGACAGCGCCATAGCCTTTGACGGGTATCTGTGTGCCCAGGATTACGACAGAAAGATAGTCCCCGGAGATCATACCATCCCTCAGGGAGCCTCCTACGAGGAGATAGGAAAGATACTGACCAATAATTAATTGAGGGGAGACATGGATGGGAAGAAGCATGAACCTGAAACACAGAATTCCGCTGGTAGTATTGTCGACTTTCGTAATGATTGCGGCAATACTTTTTTTCGCAGGCAGAATTTACGCAGCCGGTAATTCCGAATCAACGGAGCAGTTTGCCACAGCGACCCTCGGAGTCCTGACCGGGACAACCTGCGGAACCGACGCAGAGAAGAGTTTTCCTGAGGCAAACATCAAGTATTTCAATACGCTGGCAGACCTTCTGGAGGTGCTTCGTTCAGGTAAGGTGGACGCAATGATCATGGATCAGGGCACGACCCGTTACCTGCAGATCGAAAATGATGATCTGAAAATGGTGGGAGATGTGCTTTCCGCGATAGACATGGCTCCGGCTTTTCCGAAAACGGAGAAAGGCCGTGAGCTTTGCGAAAAATACAGTGAGTTCACCAGAAAAATATGTGAAGACGGAACCCTTGAAGAAATTGACGGGATCTGGTTCGGCAGGGATGAAAGTCTGCGGACGGTATTGGACTATGAAAATCTGCCCGACACAAACGGAACCCTGACCATAGCTGTGGACGCGTCTCTCCCGCCGTTTGCCTACATGAAGGACCGGAATGTTGTCGGATATGATGTGGACATTGCGGCCCGTTTCTGTGAAGAATACGGCTATCGTCTTAAGGTATCCAACATGTCCTTTGACAGTATCCTTGCTGCCGTAGAGACGGCAAAGTGTGATCTTGCCTCCTGCGGAATCACCGTCACCGAAGAAAGGGCGGAGAGCATGCTCTTCGGTGAACCGGTTTTTAAGAGTGGAAATATTGTTGTTGTTTCTGACGGAGAATCTGCGGCTTCCTCCGGAGGCGGAAACGACAATGAGGAAAACCTTTCATTTGCGGAAAGCATTAAGCAAAGCTTTGAAAAAACCTTTATCCGTGAAGACCGGTGGCTCCTCTTTGTAAAAGGAATTGTGAATACGCTTATCATAACACTGCTCTCAATTCTTCTGGGCACGGCCCTGGGATTCGGGGTTTTCATGGCGTGCCGTAACGGAAATCCGGTAGCAAACGGAATTACCCGTGTCTCGATGTGGCTGGTGCAGGGCATGCCCATGGTTGTCCTTCTGATGGTTCTCTACTACATTGTGTTCAGCAAAGTGGATATAGCGGGTATTTTTGTGGCGGTCGCCGGCTTTACCCTTACATTCGGGGCAACTGTATTCGGGCTTTTGAAAATGGGTGTCGGCGCCGTGGATAAGGGGCAGTATGAAGCCTCATGTGCATTGGGCTTTTCCGACCGGGACACTTTTTTCCAGATCATTCTTCCCCAGGCTTTGCCGCATATCACAACCGCCTACCGGGGGGAAATCATTTCGCTTATCAAGGCCACATCTGTTGTGGGATATATCGCGGTACAGGATCTGACAAAGATGGGAGATATCGTGCGGAGCCGCACCTATGAAGCCTTCTTCCCGCTGATTGCCGTGACGGTGATCTATTTTGTGCTGGAAGAGCTGCTTGCCCGTATGGCGGGCAGAATTGAAGTGGGTTTTAACCCGAAGAGAAGAACGCGGGAAGAAATCCTGAAGGGGGTGAATACGCATGATAAAAATTGAGCATCTGCAAAAGAAGTATTCGAACGTGACACCTCTGAAGGATGTATCCACCGAGATTAATGACGGCGACGTTATTTCCGTAATCGGTCCTTCGGGGACGGGTAAGAGTACACTGCTTCGCTGTATAAATATGCTGGAAAAACCCACTGCCGGCAGGATCTGGGTGGATGGTGAAGAAATCACGGATCCTTCCTGCGATATCCGTAAGATCCGGCAGAAGATGGGGATGGTCTTCCAGTCTTTCAATCTCTTCGGCCATATGACCGTGATCGAAAATATTATGCTGGCTCCGGTAAAGCTCCTGGGAAAGTCCAGGCAGGAAGCCTATGATAAGGGCATGGAGCTTTTGCATATGGTGGGGCTGGCACAAAAAGAAATGAACTATCCGGATGAGCTTTCCGGCGGACAGAAACAGCGTATAGCTATTGCAAGAACTCTTGCCATGGATCCGGAGGTTATTCTCCTGGATGAGCCCACCAGCGCGCTTGATCCGACAATGGTGGGGGAAGTACAATCGGTTATTGAAGAGCTGGCCGGAAGCGGTAAAACGATGATGATCGTTACCCACGAGATGGCATTTGCGCGGGCAATCTGCAACCGGGTGTTCTTTATGGATGAAGGCGGGATCTATGAGGACGGTACGCCCGAGGAGATCTTCGAGCATCCCGTCCGTGAAAACACACAGCGTTTTATCTGGAAATCAAAGATACTGGAGTTCGATATCAAAAGTTCGAATTATGATTTCCGCGCCTTGTTCGGTGAAATTGACAATTTCTGCCTGAAGAACAGGACAGCCCTGAAAATGTCCAATCATATCCGGCTGGTGGTTGAGGAAATGGTCATTCAGCTCATGCTTCCGGTACTGGAGGATCCGGATATCAACGTTACGATAGAGTATTCCGCGGTGAAGGAGAACTCGAAGGTGACCGTGAAGTCCAACGGACATGCCTTTGACGGCTTACGGATCGAAAATGACCTCGCTGTTTCGGTGCTTAAAGGGATCATATCCGATTTTCATTATGAAAGGCTGGATGAAGGGGAATTAAGAAATCTTATTATAGTTGAGCTGAAATAACAACGCGCTTTGCCTCTTGCGCGGCCGCTTATCTTATGGTAAAATCAGCTTTGCGCGTTTCGCGCATGTAGTATAGAAATCAGATACGCCGATCCGCGGCCGGTGCGGGGTGTGCCCACGTTTACCCGCGGAAGGGACGCGTATCCACGACTCAACCGAAGGAGGAAGTATGAGTGTAATTTCAATGAAGCAGCTGCTGGAAGCAGGCGTGCACTTCGGTCATCAGACCAGAAGGTGGAACCCCAGAATGGCTCCCTATATCTACACGGAGCGCAACGGTATCTACATTATTGACCTGCAGAAGACCGTGGGAAAGATCGACGAAGCCTATAACGCGGTGGGCGACATCGTGGCTGACGGCGGAACGGTTCTCTTTGTGGGAACAAAAAAGCAGGCTCAGGACGCGATTAAAAATGAGGCGGAGCGCTGCGGCATGTTCTATGTCAATGAGCGTTGGCTGGGCGGAATGCTTACTAACTTCAAAACCATTCAGTCCCGTATCCGCAGACTTAAGGAAATCGAGCTGATGTCCAGAGACGGCACCTTTGATGTGCTGCCGAAGAAAGAAGTAACCATTTTACGTAAGGAATGGGAAAAGCTGGAGAAGAATCTGGGCGGCATAAAGGAGATGAAGAGACTTCCCGATGCCATCTTTGTTGTTGATCCCAAGAAAGAGCGTATCTGCGTACAGGAGGCCCATACTCTCGGCATTACTCTTATCGGTATCGCCGATACAAACTGCGACCCCGAGGAGCTGGATTTTGTGATTCCGGGAAATGACGACGCCATCAGGGCGGTTAAGCTTATTGTTTCCAAGATGGCTGATGCTGTTATAGAGGCCAATCAGGGACAGGCCGAGGATGTGGACGAGGACTATGCCACGGACGAAGCGCCTGAAGAAGAGGTCTACGAAGAGGAAGCGGAAGAGGAATAAGACGCAGCTACTGACAGAAAGGATGATTATATAATGGCAATTACAGCAGCACAGGTAAAAGATTTAAGAGAGATGACCGGCGCCGGAATGATGGACTGCAAAAAGGCCCTGACGGCGACGGACGGAGATATGGATGCGGCCGTGGATTTCCTTCGTGAAAAGGGACTGGCCGGAGCGGCAAAGAAGGCCGGCAGGATCGCCGTAGAGGGACTGTCCTTAACAAAGGCTTCCGACGATGAAAAGACGGCGGTTGTCGTTGAGGTTAATATCGAGACCGATTTCGCGGCCAATACGGATCAGTTCCGTTCCTATGTGGACGATGTGGCCGCCCAGGCTCTTGCGTCCTCCAATACGGAGCTGGATGCGTTCATGGCCGAGAAGTGGGCAAAGGACGAGTCTCTGACAGTGGAAGAGGCCAGAGCGAAGGCTGTTTCCGAGATTTCCGAGAATATCGGAATCCGGCGTTTTAAGAAGATCGAGGAGCCCAACGGCTTCGTTGCTACCTATATCCATGCAAACGGCAAGATCGGAGTTCTCGTTGATGTTGAAACCGATGTGATCAATGACGCGGTTAAGGAAATGGGAAAGAACGTGGCCATGCAGGTAGCCGCCATGTCCCCGAAATATACCCGCTCCGACGAAGTATCCCAGGAATATATCGACAGGGAAAAGGAAATCTATCTTGCCGAGGCAAAGAACGAAAAGCCCGATGCCAACGATAAGATCTGGAACGGCATCGTCATGGGCCGTGTGAACAAGGAGCTTAAGGAAATCTGCCTTCTGGATCAGATCTATGTCAAGGCCGAGGACGGCAAGCAGAGCGTTCAGAAGTACGTGGGCGAGGTTGCGAAGGCCAACGGCGCGAAGATCACGATCAAGACCTTCGAGCGCTTCATGACCGGCGAGGGCATGGAAAAGAAGGAAGAGGACTACGCCGCCGAGGTCGCGAAGGCCGCCGCGGAAGCTAAGAAATAAGATTAGGATCTGAAAAGTTTATAAGAGTATGAAGGAGGCCGGATTATCCGGCCTCCTTTAACGGTGCAAGAGGATACACTAATCAAACGGGGATCTGGTAGAAAATCAGCACCAGACAAACGGGGATTTGCGCGAAATATACATTTACACAAACGGGGATTTGCGCTATACTCTATTTGGAAGGGTGGATTTGAGTATGGAAAAACCTGTGTTTGAAAGGAAAATCTATAGTGAGATCCTTGAGTGGAAGGAAAAGCGAAGTGATAAATATGCTTTGCTGATCAAAGGAGCGAGAAGAGTCGGTAAATCTACAATAGCGGAAGAATTTGCGAAAAAAGAGTTTAAATCGTATATCATGATCGATTTTGCCCACACCAGTAAGGCGATCAAAGATTTATTTGATGATACTTATGATCTGAATTTTTTCTTTTTGCAGCTGCAGCAACTGACCGGAACCAGATTATACGAGAAAGAATCGGTGATCATTTTTGACGAAGTCCAACTGCTTCCTAAAGCGCGGCAGGCTATCAAATATCTCGTGGCTGATGGCAGATATAAATATATCGAAACAGGTTCATTGATATCGATCAGGAAGAACACGAAAGATATCCTGATTCCGAGCGAAGAGCATAAAATTTCTATGTATCCCATGGATTTTGAGGAGTTTTTGTGGGCGATCGATGACAGGATGTCTGCCAAAACGATCAAAATGCTTTTGGAGAAAAAGAGACCTGCGGGAAATGCGATTCACAGGAATCTTATGCGGACTTTCAGGTTGTACATGCTTATCGGAGGAATGCCACAGGCTATAGAAACATATTTAGAGCAGAATAACCTGCAGGTGGTAGATGAGATCAAAAGGGACATAGTAGATCTTTACGAAGAAGATTTTTCAAAGATCGATGCTTCCGGTCTGGTCGGTGATATATATGATGCCATACCCGCAAATCTAAGCGGCAATGCATCGCGGTATGTGTTATCAAGTGCGAGAGAAGGCACGCGTTCGGGACAGGTCCGAGACCTGTTGCCGGATATGCTGAGTTCCTACACGGTTAATATAGCATATCATGCAAATAATCCCGGAGTCGGGATGGCTTTAGAAAAGGACGCAGGCAGATATAAGTTATTTACATCTGATGTCGGATTGTTTGTGACACTTGCGTTCAGGAGTAAGAATTATACTGAGAACACAATTTATAATAAGCTGCTTTCTGATAAACTTGAAGCCAATTTGGGCTATGTCTATGAAAATGCTGTTGCCCAGATGCTTGTTGCCAAGGGAAACAATCTGTTTTATTACACGATGGAAAGTGATTCATCTAATCATCTGTATGAAATAGATTTTCTGATATTGACGGGAAACAAGATATGTCCTATAGAGGTAAAGTCGGGAAATTACAGAGGCCACAAATCATTGGATATGTTTTGTAATAAGTTTGGAAGTCGTATAGGCGAAAAATACGTTGCCCATACGAAAGACTATAAGTGGGAGAACGGTATTAACTATGTTCCGGTATATATGGTGCCGTTTTTATAAGAGTAACGAGGGTTAATTATTGGGAGTTCACAATGATAAACACATATGAAGCATATCTGAAGCATCCGGCGGGGAACATCCTTACGGTTGAGGATGCGCTGCGGATATACGGGAAGCTGGCAAAGTGTATTGAGCAGTGTACTCTGGAAGACAAGATGGAGTTCTGGCAGGATCTTCTTAAAAGAGCTGCGGAGTATTCACGAATTCGAAATGGCTGGGAAACCATGAGCCGTGAAGAAAAAATGGATGCCGATGAAGGAAGAACCCTGTCGCATGACGGGGTTATCACGGCGCTTAATGTTCTGTCGAGGATTGCGGAAAAAGAGCAGGTCGACAATTCCTGGCGCTCAGAGCTCGGGGAAGAAAGAAAGCGAATCGGGGATTTTGCCTGCTTTATAGCATACATTACTGGAATTTCAAACAGGTAAAGGCTTTTGTCTTATAAGAACTAAAAACAGGAGGCGGAATGTCGAAAAAAACAGACGAAAAAAATATATTCATCGGAAATGCCATAAGGAGTCTTTACCAGATGATTATGCTGGTAAATGGCGAGACTCTTGAATGCCATGTGGTGGACCGGAATCAGGAGCTGGAAAATCTTTCCGGCTTCACTTCATTTGATGTTTTCTGCGAGGGGCTATATAAAAATATCCATCCTGAGGACAGGGAGGATTTCAGGCGGTTTATCGGCGCTGATTGTTTTCCGGTAGAGCTCGGGAAAAAGGTTCACACTTCCTTCGGATGCAGAATACGCCGGGCAAACAGAAGGTATTTCTGGTCTGAAATCATCTTCTGCAACGCGACGGAGGAGGACAATGCCGGGGGAAGCGACTATCTGTTCCTTATACGGGATATCCACGGGTGGAAGATGAAGGAGCTGCGTGCGGAGGCCGAGCAGCGCGCCGCCCTGAAGGCATTGCAGGAGCAGTATAACAGACTGTTTGAGGAGAATATGATAGATGAACAGACCGGCTGTTATAACCGTAAGGGAATGAAATACTATACGGATATCGTAATGGATGAAGCGCGCAGGACAGGAAAACACCTCTTTGTCTGCGTTGCGGATCTGAACGGCTTAAAGCATATAAACGATACCTACGGGCACCCGGCCGGTGACGAAGCGATTGCCGCGGTGTCAGCCGGGCTGTTAAAGGCGGCGCCAAAGGGCTCCCGTATCGTAAGAATGGGAGGGGATGAGTTTCTGCTTCTGGCCGCCCTGCCGGCGGACAGCAGGGAGCCGGATGAAATGGATGAAAAGATCGACCGGGGACTCGAGGAATACAACCGCTCTCACGATAATCAGTTTAAGGTTGGGGCGAGCTACGGATGGGTACTGCTTCCGCTGAAGGATGGAATGACCGACATGGATGAATATATTGAAATGGCGGACGAGCGGATGTATGCCATGAAGGAGGAGAGAGATCCATACCGCCGAAAATAACACTAAGCGAAGTTCTTCGGCCTCCGGGAAAAACGCCGGGGGCCATTTTTTTGATGCTTTTATTCGAATTTTGTGGTATATTATACTCTGTATGCGTATGACTATTTTTACAACGCAAATGAAAGGAAGCTATGAATAAACGCTTTTTTTATAGTTGTCTTGCTCTTATATTAAGCATATCGCTTGTTTTCGGTTCGGTTTCTGTCTGGGCCGAGCCTCTTGACGGCGTCGGGACAGAGACCGGGGTTACCGACACACCGGAAGAAGCCCCGAATCCGGGAGAGGAGGAAACACGGCAGGAAACACCCGAAGGAACTGAGCCCGGAGCGGAAGAGCCTGAGGGTGACACGCCGGAAGCGGAGGAACCTGCCCCTGCGGCGGAAGAGCCGGCAACGGAAGAACCGGTGCCCGGGGCGGAGCCTTCGGACAGCGTGTCGGAAAACGCTGCGGAGCTTCCCGGGGAGGAAAGCGTTTCGGAGGATGAACTGCCCGCGGCCGAGGAGCCCGATGAGGAAATCGAAGAGGAGGGAGACGCGGAATATCTGAAGCTTTTGGGAGATATCCCTCTGGAGGACGAACCGGAGCCCTTAAGCGTTCTGGAGGACGGCATGTCTGTTATGAACGCTCCGGAGGTTGACGAGCGGGCAAAGCAGGTTTCCTTTAACCGGATAGATGAACTGCCGGAGCTTCGTTATCAGAGCCACGGCATCTGCTGGGCCTATTCCACCAATGCCGTTGCGGAGCTGGATATGGTGGTTGACGGAGTTGTTTCAAAGAACGAGATCGAGTATTCTCCGGTGCATACGGCCTATTTCACGTCACATTCCAACCTTGACGGAGCCGCGGATCCTCTCGGCGGAACGGCAGGAGATACTTCCCGGATAAAGAACGGAAAAAACTGGCTGCAAGGCGGGAACATCATATTCGGAACCCAGGTGATGGCAAACTGGACAGGAGCTGTCAATCGTTCGGAGATTCTGGATGACACGGTTGCGAAAGAAGAAGATGTGCTGGATCCCGATCTGCAGTATGGAATTGATTCCTGCCATATTCAGGGGATTTACGAAGTCTCTCTGCCCGAAGACAGACTGCTGGCAAAGGACAGTATAGTAAAACACGGCGGAATATCGGTATCATATTATGAGACCGACAGTTATTATGACTCTTCCCACAATTCTTATTATTGCTCCGCTCTAAAAGGGACCAACCATGCCGTTACGGCAGTGGGCTGGGATGACAGTTTTCCTAAGGAGAATTTCAAAAACTCAGGGAGCGGAAACGGACCGAAAGAAAACGGGGCCTGGCTCATACGCAACAGCTGGGCAAATAACGGCGGGCGGGATTATTCCCACAGAGGGTATTTCTGGCTCTCCTATGAAGACAAATCCCTGCGCGATTCGGCCTATGCCGTGGATGCCGAGAGCGTGAGCAACTATGATAATAATTACCAGTACGACGGAACAATCCGGTTTGAGGGTGGAGGCCAGAAGGGAAAGACTGTTGATAAGGTAACAGCGGCCAATGTATTCAGGGTACGTTCAAACCAGAAAGAGGATGAGCTCTTAAAAGCCGTGGGCTTCGAATCTTATCAGACAGTTAACGCTGAATACACGGTAAAGGTCTATACGGATCTTACCGATCCGGCGAAACCCGACAGCGGAACTAAAGCTGCCGAAGAAAGCGGATCATTTACATACAGCGGCTATTATACGGTAAAGCTCCCGGAGGCGGTAAGGCTTAAGCCGGGCACGGTTTTTTCCGTGGTAGTTACTCTTTCAAAGCCTGGCGGGACTCCCAAAATCGCTGTGGATTCCGGAGCCTCTACCGAGTGGCTCGATATTACATGCCACGCGGAAGAAGGACAGAGCTATCTCCTCTGGAACGGCTGGTACGATTATGGAAAAAATAACGGAAAAAATATCAGAATAAAGGCCTTTACCAGCTTTGACATTGAGAATCCTCCGGCATCAGTCAAAATTAATAGAGGAGGAAGCGAGGTAACAGGCCAGACCGTTGATCTGGATGCAGGGGAAGAGACCCTTCTTACGGCTGAGGTTCTGCCGGCGGAATGTGAAAACAAAAACGTGATCTGGTCCAGCAGCAATCCTTCCGTGGCTACCGTGGATAAGGACGGACACGTCACCGCCCTGAAGGGCGGAAGCACGGTAATAAGCGCGCGCACCGAGCTTATGGGGAAGAGGGCAAAATGCACGGTGAATGTGACGCAGAAAGTGTTTCTGGAAGAGAAAGAGCCGGTAAAAGCCGGAAGCACGGGAGTTCTTACGGCAACACTGGCAGACGGAATAAGCTTAAACAGCGTCAGAGCGGTGGAATGGAAAAGCTCCGAAGAAAAAGTTGCCACCGTCGCCGCGGTGAGCGCCAATTCCCTTTCGGCGAATTTTACGGCCAAAAGTCCGGGGAAAACGAAGATTACCGTAAGCGTTAATTTCACCGATGATTCATATGCCAAAGACTATATTGAACTGGAGGTCGGCAGGCCTCTCTCGGGCCTTTCCTTCGGGGAAAAGGAGATCGTGGTTGAGGAGGGAGAGGAGATTTATGTAAACTTATCGATTGAACCGGAGGATGCGGTAGGATATGAGCTCTTCTGGTCAAGCGATGACATAGGCATTGCGGATATTACGGCAGACCAATTCGGACAGGTTGTGCTCTACGGCCTGAGTATCGGAGAGACGGCTATTCACGTCAGAAATGAGGACAGCACTATTACGGCAAGCTGCCCGGTAAAGGTTGCGGGGCGCCTGGTCGAAAGGGTGGAGCTCGACCCCCTGACCCTGACCTTTGAAGGCATCGGCGAAGAAGGGCGGCTCCAGGCAACTGTTATTCCCAATGACGCCGCCGACACTGCCGTGACCTGGACGAGCTCGGATAAAAATGTTGCCTCTGTGGATGATTCCGGACTTGTTACGGCCAGGGGCTACGGCAAGGCCGTGATAACGGTAAAGACCCGGGACGGCGGCCATACGGCGAAATGCGAAGTCACGGCGCTTAAAACCGCCGAGAAGCTGGAATTTGACACGGACGAGGTCACGGTGGGGCTTTCGGGAAAGGCAAGCCTTAAGCTTAATATAACTCCGGAGGACGCTGACCTTGGAGACTTTGAGGTTTCCTCCAACAATCCGGGGGTCGCGGAATACAACGCCGGATATGTCTACGCGGGAGCGAAGGCTGGAACGGCTGTGCTTACGGCCAGCGCGGTCTATCCTTCCGGAAAGACCGTGGTTTCCCAGTGCGCGGTTACGGTAAAAAGCATCCCGATGGAGGAGCTGACGGTTTCGCCTTCTTCGAACCCTGTGTATGTGGGAGAGAGCACCACCGTAACGGTTCTGCCCTCTCCGAAAAACGCCGACGGCGGCGCCGGCTTCACGGTAGGAGAACCCGAAATCGAGATTCTTTCCGGAGAGAAAGCCCCGGTGGAGGTTTTGTACGGTTCCGGCACCGGACTCTTTACGGTTAAGGGCGTTGAAAAGGGCGATGCAAAGCTTACCTTTTATTCCTCCGGGGTTTCCGGGAACTGCGTCATAAATGTGCGTTATTCCACGAAGCCCGTTCCCGAAACCGTTCCGGAGTATTCCGTTGTCTTTATGAATCAGGAAACGGAGCTTAAGTCAATTAAAGTAAAATCCGGAAACACGCTGGAGGGAAAGACTCCGGGTGAGCCTTCGGGGGACGGGGTGTTCCTCGGGTGGTATCATAATAACAGTCTCTGGAATCTCTCCCTTCCCGTGCGGCAGAATCTGAAGCTGTATGCCGCCTTCGCAAAGGAGAGCGACACCGGGGCCGAGAAGAATTCCGGATCCGGACTGGACGGCGCCCTTAATATTTCCGAACCGGAAAAAACCGGCAGCGGCTCTATCTATATGGTGGAGGGACAAAAAGGCAGCCTCGGGGAAGGTGAATGGACGGTTAAGAGTCAGAGTACTACCGGAATGCTTAAGGTGGGAAAGAAAAACGGCTCCCTTCAGGCTAAAAAAGCAGGTACGGCCACCCTTGAATGCAGCTCCGGGCAGAACGCCGGAAAAACCTATGAAGTGACCGTAATTAAGCCCAAAGTGCAATTAAAGGAAGGTGAGGGTAAAAAGCTGACCCTTCTGGTGGGGGAGGCCGGAGAGCTGGTGCTTACGGGCATTGCCTCTGAAAACCGGGCGAATTATCCCGTGACCTGGCGCTCCTCCAATTCGAAAACAGCGGCCGTTATCGACACCTCCGACGGGAATAACATAACGGCATCCGTAAACGCCATCTCAAAGGGCAGTACCACGGTTTATGCCTGTGTCTGCGGGAAAAGCTACAAGTTCAGAGTTAAGGTGACAGATACCTTTAAACAGACAAAGGATGATTTCAACGCGGGAAGGATCTTCATGAATCCCCTTCAGAGCGCGACCATAAAGCACCGGTCCTTCAAACCCAAAAAGGCAAAAAGCTGGAGCGTGGCCGATACTCCTCTGGAAGTCACCGAGGTGGATAAAAACGGCAATCCGAAAAAATGGAAAAACGAGGCTGTGGAAATCACAAAATCCGGAAAGATTACGGCTGTGGGCCTCGGCGTGACAGAGCTTCACGGTGTCGACGAAAGCGGAGGCACAATGGATCTTACGGTGACGGTGCGTCAGGTTCCGGCTAAAGATGTGGTCTATGTGGGGCTCAATAAAAAAGAGACAATAAAGTACTACAAGGTAAAGAATAAAAAGGCAGTCTGGAGCACAGACAATTCCGGCATTACCGGTCCGGTTGAGAAAGGGAAGGTTGAAGGACTTTCAGTCGGCAAGGCCGATGTTGAGTGTGTCTATAGCGGCTTCACCTTCAGCTCCCCGGTATATGTGGAGGATCCGAAATGCTCCGTAACGGAGCTTGACATGCAGGTTGGAAACAAGAGGATGCTGAAATTGACGGATACCACCCAGAGCGTTCTCTGGACCAGCTCCAACAAGTCCGTGGCCTTTGTGGACGAAAACGGAATGGTCTATGCCCGCAAACCCGGCAAGGCCACACTGAAAGTAAAAATCAACGGAAAAACCTGTAAGGTTAAGGTGAATGTGAGGTAGGATGGAAGTCTGGGGCCTGAATCTTACCCGCGCGGTGGGAGAGGGCATTCTGATGGCTCTGCTCCTGGGACTTGTTTCAAAACGTGCACCGCGTTTCAGAGAGGCTCTGATGGGAATATTCATTCCTCTTCAGATCCTGTCGGTGGTGCTGCTCTACAGCGCCCAGGAGGAGTCTGCCCTGTTTTTCTTTCACCCCTTTTTGTCCTGGCTCATAATGGATCTTTCGGATCTGGCCGTCTACCGGAGGGGCAGTGTCGGGGTGAAGACGGCAGTCTTTGAAAAGCTGCTGCTCTGGCCCTTTGCGGTTATTCCCGTGGTTTCCGGTTTTATTCTGACTCTGGGGTGGCTTATAAAACTCTATGTGGTAAAGGGGATTTTGTATTGACGATCCGGGAAGAGCTCGAAGAAAAAGAAAAAGAGACCTTAAGTCCCTACGCGGCGCGGTCGGCTGAATCAAAAGGACGCCTTAATCAGGAGCTCCCCTGCGACATCCGCCCGGCCTTCCAGCGGGACCGGGACAGGATTCTGCACAGCAAAGCCTTCCGGCGGCTTAAGGATAAGACCCAGGTTTTTCTGACTCCGGAGGGGGATCATTACAGGACGAGGCTTACGCATACCCTGGAGGTGTCCCAGATTGCCAGAACCGTTGCCAAGGCGCTGGATTTAAACGTGGATCTCACGGAGGCAATCGCCCTGGGACACGATCTCGGCCACACTCCCTTCGGACACGCGGGGGAAAGGGCCCTGAACCGGGTATCGAAGGGCGGCTTTATCCATGCAAAGCAGTCCCTCAGGGTCGTGGATTTTTTAGAGCGTGACGGGCGGGGATTGAACCTTACCCACGAGGTCAGGGACGGTATTTTAAACCACGGAACCGAATCAAGGCCGGAGACGCTGGAGGGCCGGATAGTGCGCCTTACGGACAAGATCGCCTATATGCACCACGACATGGATGACGCTATCCGCGCGGGACTGGTGCGGGATGAGGATATACCCCGGAAGATTTCCTCGGTTGTGGGAAAAAATCTTTCAGAACGGCTGGACTGCTTTATCCACGATATGATTATCGAAAGCCGCGGTCAGAACGATATACACTTCAGCCCCCCGGTGGAGGAAGCCATGGGGGCCCTCAGAAAGTGGATGTTTGAAAATGTCTATACCAACCCGGTGGCGAAAAGCCAGGAGGGAAAGGCGGAGCAGCTGGTGGAGGCCCTGTTCCGGTATTTCTGCGACCACAGGGAGGAGCTGCCTGAGGAATACTTAAAACTTGCCGTAGATCGGGGCGAGGATGAAGAGCTTGCGGTCTGTGACCATATTTCATCCATGACGGACAGGTATGCCATCGGACTGTATGAGGAACTGTTTATCCCGGTGCCCTGGCTGGAAAAATAGCGCGGGAAATAAAGATGTTTTATCCGGATGAGACCGTTGAGGAAGTCAGGGAAAAAAATGATATTGTGGATGTGATTTCCGGCTATGTGGCTCTGAAGAAGAGAGGCGGAAACTATTTCGGACTCTGCCCTTTTCATTCCGAAAAATCACCCTCCTTCTCGGTTTCCGCGTCGAAACAGATGTATTACTGCTTCGGCTGCGGGAGGGGCGGGAATGTCATAAGCTTTATTATGGAATATGAAAGCTTAAGCTTTCCAGAGGCGCTTAAAATCCTGGCGGAGAGGGCGGGGATCACCCTTCCGGAGGCGGAGCTTTCCGAAGAGGAAAAGCGCCGGCGGGGAGAGAAGCAGCGTCTCTATGACGCCATTAAGGACGCGGCATATTTTTACTACAGATATTTAAGAAGCAATGAGGGAAAGGCCGGCCTCGAATATTTCAGGAAGAGGGAAATAAGCGATGAAACCATGCGCTCCTTCGGCCTGGGCTATGCGGGAAACAAAGAGCTGTGGCGGTATTTAAAAGCAAAGGGCTATTCAGATAATGAAATACTGACCGCGGGGCTTGCCAAAGCGGATGAGAAACGCGGAATGAGTGACCGCTTCTGGAACCGGGTAATGTTTCCGATTATGGATGCCGCAAACCGGGTAATCGGCTTCGGCGGACGGGTTCTGGGAAAGGGGGAACCGAAATACGTCAATTCTCCCGAGACGCCGGTTTTTGACAAGGGCCGGAATCTCTACGGCTACAACGTGGCCAGAAAAACCAGAAAGGGATATTTTATAGCCTGTGAGGGCTATATGGATGTTATAAGTCTTCATCAGGCGGGGTTTACCGAGGCAGTGGCTTCTCTCGGCACGGCCTTTACCGAAAACCATGCCCTGCTTTTGAAACGCCATACCGACGATATCCGTCTGACCTACGATTCCGACGGACCCGGAATTAACGCGGCCCTTCGTGCGATTCCGATTCTCCGCTCGGCGGGAATCAATTCAAAAATCATTCATCTGGAGCCCTATAAGGATCCGGACGAATTTATAAAGGCCCTCGGGGCGGAGGCTTTCCGGGAGCGGGTTGAAGAGGCCGAGAACAGCTTTTATTTTGAACTCGACGCTCTTAAGAATAATTATAACATGAAGGATCCGGCGGAACGGACGAAATTTGAGCAGGAGACGGTTAAACGCCTTGTCCGGATAGAAAATGATATTGAACGGGAGGTTTATGTTAAAGCGGTTGCGGAAAGGTATATGATAGATACCATGACTCTTTCCCAGGCCGTGTCCGTAGCCGCGGTAAAGAACTCTGTTTTTACTCCGCAGAAGCCGGTCAGGATTAGAGAGACGGAGTCGGACAGGAAAACTAAAGAGGAAGGGATTCACCGGGCGGAGAAAATGCTGCTTGCCATGGTGGCGGAGGATCCGGAGGTCTTTTCCCAGGTGAAGAGATTTGTGCGCCCGGAGGAATTTTCGGAGGGGGAGATACGCACCGCGGCGGAAATGCTTTATTCGGCCCTTTCGGAGGGAAAAAAGGTTTCCTCCATACTGGACGGAACCGGGGATATGGATGAACAGCGGCGGCTTGCGGAAATTTACAGCTTTCCGCATGAGCTGCCGGAGAGCAATATGGAAAAGGAAAAGGCACTTACGGATCTGATTATAAGGATCAAGAAAAATTCCGTTGAGCGTTCTTCAGACAGAGAGACGGGTATGGATCCCATAGCCCGAAAGGTCGCCGAGAAGCAGGCGTTGGAAGAGCTCAGGAAAATTCGGGTATCCTTAAAGTAAGTGCGGAGAGTGAAGCAGGAGGATGCTGTATGGATGAATCTCAGGAAGCCAGGTTCGAGAAGAAGTTAAAAGAGCTTGTCGAACTTGGCAAAAAAAAGAAGGGCGTTCTGGAGGATGCCGAGGTCAATGAGGCCTTTAACGATCTGGAGATCGGCGAGGAGCAGTATGAAAAAATACTGGAGACCCTGGAGCACAACGGCATCGAGTATTTAAAGATCGCCCCCGAGGAAGAGGTGGATGAGGAGCCTGATATCGACCTCTCCGAAGAAGAAGAGCCCGACATGGAAAATATCGACCTTTCCGTGCCGGACAGCGTATCCATCGAAGATCCCGTCCGTATGTATTTAAAGGAAATCGGAAAGGTGGCTCTCCTTTCCGCAGACCAGGAAATCGCTCTGGCCAAGCTTATGGAGAAGGGCGGACCCGAAGGGGAGGAGGCAAAGAAAAAGCTGGCGGAGGCCAACCTCCGTCTGGTGGTTTCCATCGCCAAGCGCTATGTGGGCCGGGGCATGCTTTTTCTCGACCTTATTCAGGAGGGTAACCTGGGACTCATAAAGGCGGTGGAAAAGTTTGATTACCGCAAGGGCTACAAGTTTTCAACCTATGCCACCTGGTGGATAAGGCAGGCCATCACCCGCGCGATTGCGGATCAGGCCCGGACAATCCGTATTCCGGTCCACATGGTGGAAACAATAAACAAGCTTATCCGCGTTTCCAGACAGCTTCTTCAGGAGCTGGGGAGGGAGCCGACCCCCGAGGAAATCGCGAAGGAGATGAACATGCCGGTGGAGAGGGTCAGGGAAATCCTGAAGATCTCCCAGGAGCCTGTTTCTCTGGAAACTCCCATCGGAGAGGAGGAGGATTCCCATCTCGGGGATTTCATCCAGGACGAGCAGGTGCCGGTTCCGGCGGACGCGGCGGCTTTCACGCTTTTAAAGGAACAGCTTGTGGAAGTGCTCTCCACCCTGACGGACAGGGAACAGAGGGTATTGCGTCTCCGCTTTGGGCTGGATGACGGAAAGGCCAGAACCCTGGAGGAAGTGGGCCGGGAGTTTAACGTGACCAGAGAGCGGATAAGGCAGATAGAGGCCAAGGCTCTCCGTAAGCTCCGCCATCC
>JAILBQ010000136.1 GCA_024680815.1 Lachnospiraceae bacterium
AAACATCAAAAAAGCCCGTAAACAAAAGGGATATACACAGGATAAACTCGCTGAACTACTTGGATTTGAAAAAGGAGCAACCGTTTCAGCTTGGGAAAGAAACGTAAACATTCCTTCTTCAGAAACCATTGAAGCAATGGCAAAACTTTTTAAATGTGATCCTGCATATCTCACAGGGGCACAAGACTGTCTGGTGAAAGAATATAACGAACGTTCAAAATACACCGGGCTTTCCGATAAAGCGATTGAGATATTACATAATGCTTCCACTTCCGACCCGAAATTGTGTGATATAATTTCGGATATCATAGAAAACGGCGAAATCTTACAGCTTATTAAAGAAGCCCGGCAAGCAGCTAATATCGCAAATTGCGTCGATATTCTCTCGGATGAAATGGAAAAAGAAAAACAGCTTCGTGAATTGAAAGCGTGGGAATCATTGCGCAAATTTATGGGTGATATAAATGGATGAAAATATGTCAGAAAAAAGAAAACCGACGGTTGAGGATCTGGATCCTATCATGAGACAATATCCATTTATACGGCCCGGGATGTCGGAGGAAGAATACTATGCCGAGAAAGAGTATTATATTCGGCAGCCTGTTGAAGCAATAAAAAATCAGACTTACAAACCGCTATGGAAGCAAAACATGCTCGGATGGCGCTCAATGCATGCCGCTTTTGATGATGATTTGCTACATACATTTTGGCAGAACGCTTACTTGATACGCCCGGTTACAGAGTATTGGATGGGGAAGTATGGCGATATCGTGCGGGAAGTTCTGAAATCTGGCGATGATGAAGCAAAGCAGATCGAAGAGGTTCTCCGGAGGATAAGTAAGGATGAAAGCAACAAGGTTGCCGCTGAAGCCGTAAGAATGATTGAAAACAATCCGGAGCTTAAGGAAAAATGCCTCGAAGAATGGAGAGAAAAAAGCTGACCCCCTAACACTCTTTCAAACGTCCGGAAAAGCCCGTAAAACTGACCCCCGAGCTGACCCCCTTTCTGACCCCTTTTTGAATCAAAAAAGGGGTTTTTTGACGGTTTCAGACAACCCATGATAAAAGAAGTGTGTGTACACGAAACGCCGTCCCGGCGCGGGTTTCCGCAACCTTGACGGCGTTTCATGATACCTGATAAAAGATAATGCAGGGAATGGGACTTGAACCCACACGATATTGCTACCACAGGCACCTGAAGCCTGCGCGTCTGCCAATTCCGCCATCCCTGCGCGTTGCGGTGTCTTATCGGGAACAGCTCCCGGAGCCGCAACAAAAATGATTTTAAAACAAATAATGCTTTCCGTCAACCTGAAATCAGAAAAATCTCAAGAGACTGTCCTTCCGGGCGATCAGGCGATTTTGCTTTTTGCCAGATCCGCCAGTGTCGTAAAGCCCGACGCATCGTTCACAGCCATCTCCGCCAGCATCTTCCGGTTGATGTCCACACCGGCCTCTTTCAAGCCGTGCATGAAATTGCTGTAACTGATTCCATTGGCTCTCGCGGCCGCATTGATTCGCGCGATCCAGAGCTTCCTGAAATCTCTCTTCTTCTGCTTTCTGCCTGCGAAGGAAGCCGCAAGCGCCCGCATCACGGACTGTTTTGCAATCCTGTACTGTTTTGAACGTGCGCCCCTGTATCCCTTGGCCAGCTTTAATACTCTGTTATGTCTCTTTTTTGCGTTTAATCCGCCCTTGATTCTTGCCATTTTCTCTTTCCTCCGTCTATACCTTCATTAAAGATAAGGAATGATCTTCTTCATCACCTTTGAGTTCGTAGAATCGGTAATCGTCGACTGACGAAGATTCCGCTTGGTCTTCGGGGATTTCTTGGTCAGAATATGACGCTTATACGCCTTGTTCCTCTTGAGCTTCCCGGTTCCGGTAACCTTAAACCGTTTCGCTGCTGATCTGTTCGTTTTCATCTTGGGCATAGCTATAAATCCTCCTCTTCATTTCCCCGGCCGGACCGGAATAGCCCGGGCCGTGTATTTTACTTTTTCCCGGTAAGCTGCATGGTCATCGTGCGGCCTTCAACTCTGGGCGGCTTCTCAATAGTTGCAATATCCTCCAGGTTTGCCGCAAAATCCTCCAGAATATGTCTGCCGGCAGACATGTGCGCCATCTCACGCCCCCGGAATCTGAGCGTAACCTTGACGCGGTCTCCCCGCTCCAGAAACTTTCTGGCCGCATTGGACTTTGTCTTAAGATCGTTCGTATCGATATTGGGAGTCAGCCGGATTTCCTTAACCTCAATCACCCGCTGCTTTTTTTTGGCTTCCTTGGAACGCCGGGTCTGTTCGTACCTGTACTTCCCGTAATCGACAATCCGGCATACCGGCGGTTTGGCAGTGGGTGCAATCTTGACCAGATCAAGTCCTGCCTCCTCCGCCATCTGCAGGGCATCACGCGAACTCATAACCCCAAGCTGTTCTCCGTCTGCGCCGATAACGCGAACCTCTCTGTCCCTGATCTGCTCATTAATGAAGTAATCGTTATTGCTAATGGCGGTATCCTCCCTGAAAAACAAAAACCCGCGATATTACCCGGCGCGCAAAACAAACTCTGCCCAGGATATATCTCGGGTCATTCCCAAAAATATCAACGCCTGAAGCTGTCCGAAGACGCCGCAGGGTGAGAGCTCTGCTCTGCTTTTTCGCCTTTGCTACTTTAACATATCCTCCGGGGACGTGTCAATCCCCGTTTTTCTCTTCCTTTGTATCTTCCTCTGCCACTTCAAGCATCAGCCCCTTCGCAATGGATTTCTCATTATGAGTCATTTCATAGAAATAACCGATCGTACTCATTACCACCGCACCGATGAAGTTCACGAAAAGATCCTTCATCGTATCCAGAATTCCGATGTCCAGGTATCCCCCGTCAATCGTATAGGTCTGTCCCGAAGCGGTATTTATTATCGTCTGCGTAATATCCTTCACATGAATGGATGTTCCGTTTTGTGCGGGATCCAGCGTCACCGAGCCAAAGGCCTGGACGATAAAATCCTTCTGCATGTCATTATACAAGGTAATATCAACGAAGCATTCAAAGAATTCCCAGAGCACTCCCACCGTCATCGAAAAGCAGAAGGCCATAAATGCCAGATAAAAAGGTGAAAGCTGTACCTTTTTGCTGCTCCGGTTTAAAAGATCGATAAGGGAAAAGCCCACCGCCGCGCAAAGGAAGCCGTTCATGGTATGGAGCATCGTATCCCATCCGGGGATATGTACATAAAAATGATCCACTTCACCCAGAATTTCCGCGGCAAAGATAAAGCAGAAAATTATAATCTGAAAAAGAGCCGGGATTTTTATTTTAAAAAGCTTCTGCACCAGAGAGGGCAGCAGAAACATGAAAAGGGCCAGGACACACATGGCCAGATATTCCCAGTTCTTCGTGAAAATGCAGCGAATGGCTGTCAGAAAAACAAGAAACCTCAATACCGAATACCATATGAAGGTCTTCTTGTCTTCCCTGTAGCTATCCTTCAGGTTCTGGATAAAACTGATTGCCTTATGCTCTTTCATGGTTCTCTCCTCAAAAATTATTTAATCCTGCCTGTCCGGGCCTAAAACACTCTCTCCGTCCACCACAAGGGTGGCTGAACCGTAGGCCTTTATCGGCTTTCCCTCACCGTCAAAAATCGTGGTATAGCGTACATGAAAAGGGACGCGGCCCGCGGTCAGAGGAATCACTGCCTCCAGGCTTTCCACCCCTTCAGCAATCTGTCTGTGCCAGTCCCTGTACATATCAGCATAGTCCGCAGGAAAAATCTCGGCTTCAATAACGGGCTCCGGATAGTTTTTCACAAGCGGAGGAAGTCCCATATCCCGGACACACCTCGAGCAGGGATGCATTTCCTTTGTAGCGACATCGTATACCCAGGAATAAATATTGGCCATCTCGTTTGCGTAATAATAGCGCTGCTCGCTTTCCTTAAGCTCGATGGAATCATTCTTCCGGGCGGTGATGTTTTCCACCGTGGCATAGAAAAGATACTGATTTCCCGACTGGCCGATAAGGCGGATCCGGCTTGAAATGTATTTCCTTTCCATCCCGTAATCCGCATTTGACTGAACACGCCAGGTTTCACAGCGCTCCTCTTCTTCGGAAACAATAGCCTGACGAATCGTACTCTCGTAGATTTCGCGGTTCGTCTTATCCAGTCCTCTCCAGGGATCAAGGCGCAGATCGCCCATACCGTCCGAGGTCAGCCCTATTTCCTTGACATAGCCCGGGTTTGCACGCAAAACCTCTACACGGCCATCTTCATATGAAAAAACCGCCGCAGCTCCAACAAAGCAGTTAAAGATAAGTGTATCCAGCGATTCCGGATCCCAGAACCTTTCCGGATTTATGGATGAAGAAAGCTTAATAACGGGAGCAATGGTTTCATAAGCAAGCTTTGACAGAAGCTCCAGATAGTCCCGCTCTGACAGCGGTTCCGAATAAAGATAGCCCTGAATAAGATTACAGCCGATACTCCTCATGAAATCCGCCTGTTCTCTGTTTTCCACACCCTCGGCGATCACGGGGATATTGAGCCATCTGGCCATCTGTATAAGGGCGCGTAATATGACTCCGCCGCGTCCTCCGATCTTTTCTCCCAGAAACCCCATGTTAAGCTTTAAAATATCCACATCCAGTTCCCGGAAAATATTAAGCGGCGAGTAGCTGCTTCCGAAGTTGTCCAGCTCCACCTCGTAGCCCAAATCATGCAGCTTTGAAACGACAGTCGAAACCTGCTTTATTCTACCGACAACGGCCTCCTCCGGAATTTCGAAACGGATATACGACACGGGAATATCATATTTTTTTCTGAGCTCATCCACAGAATCCGGATAGCTTTCCTCTTCAATGTCATACGGAGACAGATTCACGGAAACCGGAACGGTCTGTATATTTATTTCCACGCATTTTTTAAGAAAGGAGCAGACTTTTTCCAGTACAAAAAGATCAGCCCTGACAACAAGGCCGTTCTTTTCCAGCACCGGAATAAAATCATCGGGGCGCTGCATTCCGAATTCGCTGTGTTCCCAGCGTATCAAAGCCTCAGCCCCAACCAGCCTTTCGGAGGAGTGATTAACCTTCGGCTGGTACACGACAAAAAACTCTCCCTTTTCAAGGGAAGCTTCAAAGCCGGCAATAATTTCCTGCTCGCTCATCTTCTGTCCCACGTATCCGATCCTCCCTCCCCGGATTTCAGGACCGTCCGATCCTCTTCTGAATTTTTATCATAACTCAAAGAGGCAGGATTTTCAATTCCCCTGCATGAACAGAGGAGGACTTTTCGTCCTCCTCCGGTCTGCTCCCTCTTATTATGTTGTCTATCGTTGTGTTAAACAGAACGCTTAAGGCATACAGGTTGTCCACCGTCGGAAGACTGTCTCCTCTCTGCCATTTATAGACCGCCTGATCCGACTCAAAGCCCATGAAATCGCGGATTTGAGAGACCGTCAGTCTCAGCTCCCTCCTGAGTTCCCTGATCCTCTGTCCCGTTGCCCTGGCGTCCACTACCGGATACTCTTTCATATACATATCCTGCCTCCTTTCCGCTCTGAAGCTCTTCCAGTTGTCGGCTGCAAAACTATTATCGGCAAAGCGGCAGAAAAACTCAACCGTTATCATTCAGAAATAGACGGCTCTATTTCCGCTCAAGCGGCGAGTTATTTTGATTTTTGAGTTTACCCCGTATCGATCATAGGGTATAGTAGAATGAAATGAATGAGAAAAAAGGAGGAGGCCTTATGGGAAGATGCTCCACAAGAAAGAACAAAAACGTCTACCAGTTGAGTCGGGAACGCGCCGGGCTTACCCGGAGCCAGGCCAGCGATCTGATGGAGGGCGTAACCGCCGACCGGATTGAAAAAATCGAAAGCGAACGCTCCCGTCCTCACGCCGACGAGGTGCTTCTGATGGCCCGCGCCTACGAAAACTCCTCCCTATGCAACTATTTCTGCACCCACGAATGTCCCATCGGTGAAAGAAACGTACCGGAGGTCAGCTATAAGCACCTTTCTCAGATTATTCTGGAAATTCTTTCTTCTCTGAATAAAGCTGAAAAGGAAAAGGACCGTCTTGTGGAAATAACCGCGGACAGCTGGATTTCGGAGGAAGAATACGATGATTTTCTCTCCATAAAAAATGAGCTTACCGAAATCTCATCCGCCGTGGAGGCATTGAAGCTCTGGGCGGATCAGCGCCTTACCCGAAGCGATTTCGTCAGGGATTCGAAGTAGTACTGCCGATAAGCTGCTCCAGCATTTCATAGAGATGATCCGGTTCTATGGGCTTGCTTAAGTGGGCGTTCATTCCCGCCTGAAGAGAACGCTGCACATCTTCATCAAAGGCATTTGCCGTCAGGGCGATAATGGGTATGCTCTTCGCGTCCGACCTGTCCAGAGCGCGAATCGCCTCTGCTGCCTCCAGTCCGTCCATAACCGGCATCCGTATATCCATAAGCACGGCATCATAAGTTCCCTCCGGGCTGTCTTTAAAGAGCTCCAGAGCCTTCTGACCGTTTTCCGCGTGATCCACGGTCACCTCACGCATCTTCAGTATCTGCATCATTATTTCGGCGTTAATTTCCATATCCTCCGCCAGAAGTATGTGCCTGCCCTTAAGCTCCGTCTTCCGAATTTCTCCGTTATCCTTGAGCTTGCGCTTAATCGCCCGTTTAAACTCCTCCACCACGGTAGAGGCAAAGAGGGGCTTTGCCATAAAGCCGTCCACGCCGGCATCTATGGCTTCCTCAATAATGTCATCCCAGCTGTAGGCCGTCAGCAGAATAATCGTGGACTCGCCGTTGTAGCGTTCGCGGATTTTCCTGGTAACCTCAACCCCGTCCTCTCCGGGCATCCTCAGATCCACCAGGATAAGATTGTAGAATTCTCCTTTATCCCTTGCTTCTTCAAGCTTTTCATACGCTTCCTCACCGCTGAAGCAGGCTTCGGATATGATTCCCACCTCCTCCAGCACAAGACTGGCGTGCTCACTTGCCACAGGGTCGTCATCGATAATCAGAACGTGCATATCCCGGGGGCTGATATCCATTACAGCCTCACTTCCCGCCTTCTTATCCGATACCCGGAGAGTAACCGCCACCGTGAAGGTTGAGCCCTTCCCTTTCTCGCTCTCCACGGTGATCTTTCCGTTCATCATTTCCACAATGTTCCGGGTAATGGCCATTCCCAGTCCGGTGCTTCCGTATTTATTGGCTTTGTTGGCGTCCTCCTGGGAGAAGGGTTCAAAAATCCGGGGAAGATATTCCTTATCCATACCGATACCGGTGTCGCGCACGATGAAGCGCAGGGGAGCGTTTCCTTCAAACTGCGCCAAAGGTTCCACAACGAAGGAGACCGTTCCCGGAGACGGAGTGAATTTCACGGCATTTCCCAGGATGTTTAATAACACTTGTTTGATTTTCATATCGTCGCCGAAATAATAGTCATCCACGTGACCGTTTATCCGGCAGTCATAATTCAGCCCCTTTTCCTGACACTGTCCGTTTATCATCGTATTGATCTGCTCGAGCATCTCCCGGAAGGAAAATTCTTCGTTTTTGATGTCCATCCGTCCGCTCTCGATGCGGCTCATGTCCAGAATATCATTGATAAGACTTAAAAGATGCCTTGCGCTGCTTCCGATTTTTTCCAGATATTCCTTTGTTTTCTCCGGTACCTCAGGATCCTTGAGGGCTATGCTGTTAATCCCTATTATTGCATTCATCGGAGTACGGATCTCGTGGCTCATGGAGGAGAGGAAGGAGGTTTTTGCGGCATTGGCCTCCTCCGCCTGGGCCAGAGCATCGGAAAGAGCCTTTCTCCTGGTCAGCTCCTCCCTGGTTTCCGCATCCACGTCGGAAAAGCCTATACCCACGGCGTGCACAATGCCGTCCGACCTGTCTGCGATGTGACGCACACCGGCCATCCGAAGGAGCTCATATTTCTCCGCGCCCTGCTTTACCACAAGATAACGGTGGGAAATAAGAACCGCATCTGCCAGTTCTTTCCGCACATTTTCAGGATTAATAAAATCGAGGAATCCCTGCCGGTCCTCCTCCTTAACATATTGATTCGCATACCAGGTCA
>JAILBQ010000143.1 GCA_024680815.1 Lachnospiraceae bacterium
TACCGTATCAAAAGCATAGGTCTTATTGAGCTCAAATTCATTTTCTGACCAAGTATCAAGAGGTGATTCGTTATGCTGAATCAAGGCTTCTAGTTTATCTAACGATTTATATAGCTTAGCTTCCTTGGTTTCTTGTGCATCCATTTCCTTTAAAAGATCAGCTATATCTTCAGATAATTCTGCGGGAAGTGTTTTTACCCATTGATTTAATAGTGAATCTTCAACTTCTCTATCAGAATCAGTCTTTACAAAGGTCGGTATGTCGCCTGTAAAGCACTCCCCAAGATCATGTATAAGGCACATATCAACAACTTTGTTTATGTCTAAATCTTTGAATTCATGTCTTAATAAAAAGGCCATAAGCGAAATTCGCCAACTATGTTCAGCTACACTCTCTGTTCTGCGTTTTGCTGTCGTGCAATGTCTTGGTGTATCTTTTAGTCTCTCCGCTACATGCAATATTTCCAAGTACTCTCTAGCATTCATAGTATCCTCCCTTTAATTACGCCTGTTTGATAAAGATATTACTACATCACACTTTAAAAATCCAAATTTTTATTGACTTAGACGAAACCTAAATGTATAGTCTAAAAAAGGAAGCAACCAATCTGATTGCTCCCTCATAAATCTAAATTATCATAGAAGTTCCATATTTACAGAAAAATTTTCATAGTCTCTCAATAGCTGAACTCATCTTCCGAAGGAATATCGGAGTCTTCTGTTTTCTCTTCTTCTTCGTTGGCCTCAGATACGGAATCCGTCTCTGCCTCGTCTTTCGAAACAGAACTTTCCGCTGCGGCTTCTTCCTGCTCAGAAGCTGCAGAGGGCAATGTGTTTACTGTTACCAACGAACAGCCGGTTGCACAGAGGACACCTGTCAATACGGAAACAAAGACAACAATCATTTTACGCATCGTTTTCAACCCCCTTATCATATTTCATTCCTACAATCTCAATCGCGGTTTACAGGACAGAAAAAAAGTCTTTTTGCAGAGGTCCTCCATGATTTCACTGTGAAAAGAGGGGCGCCGGGAGTGGCGCCCCTTTAAAATATTATATTATTTCGAAGGTTAAAATAAATCAATAAAAATGATAAAAATTTACTGTATCTATTTTCGCTGAAACGTGTTACGATAATATCCGTCAATAAAATTGACAAAAAATGCTACGTTTCGGAGGAAGGATGGATGTATGACAAAAAGAAATACCACATAGCTTATTTTATGCCGAAAAAGCCTACCTATGAATGGGTTAAAAGGGATCATCTCACGAAGGCTCCGATCTGGTGCAGCGTGGATCTCAGGGACGGAAACCAGGCCCTTATTGAGCCCATGAGTCTCGATGAAAAACTGGAATTTTTCCAACTCCTTGTGCGCATTGGCTTCAAAGAGATTGAGATAGGCTTTCCGGCAGCCTCCGAAACGGAGTATCAGTTTGCGAGAACCCTTGTGGACAACAACATGGTGCCGGAGGATGTGACCCTCCAGGTTTTAACCCAGGCAAGGGAACACATTATCCGTAAAACCTTCGAGGCGGTGAAGGGCGCCCCCCGTGCAATCGTGCACCTGTATAACTCCACATCCCTGGCCCAGCGGGAGCAGGTGTTCCATATGAACAAAAAGGAGATAAAGCAGATTGCGATTGACGGCGCGAAGCTTTTAAATGAGCTGGCGGCGGACACAAAGGGGAATTTCTCCTTTGAGTATTCCCCCGAAAGCTTTCCGGGAACCGAAGTGGAATACGCGGTGGATGTCTGCAATGCAGTACTCGATGTCTGGAAGCCCACGAAAAAAAACAAGGTCATAATCAATATCCCCACTACTGTTGAAAACGCCATGCCCCATGTGTTTGCGACCCAGGTGGAAACGGTGAACAATACGCTGATTTACAGGGACGCAGTGGTTTTGTCCCTCCATCCCCATAATGACAGAGGGTGCGGGATCTCAGACGCGGAGCTGGGGTTACTGGCCGGGGCGGACCGCATAGAGGGCACGCTTTTCGGAAACGGAGAGCGCACCGGAAACGTGGATATCGTGACTCTGGCCATGAACATGTATTCCCACGGAGTGGATTCCAAACTGGACTTTTCCAATATGCCGGAAATCGCGAATACCTATGAAAGGCTCACACGTATGGAGGTCACGGCCAGACAGCCCTATGCGGGACAGCTTGTGTTTACGGCCTTTTCCGGATCCCATCAGGACGCCATTTCCAAAGGCTTTACCTGGCGGGGCGAGCATCCCGAAAAGCCCTGGAGCGTGCCTTACCTGCCGATCGATCCTCACGATGTCGGCCGGGAATACGACGGGGATGTCATCCGCATCAATTCCCAGTCAGGTAAGGGAGGGGTCAGCTACATCCTCCGCACTAAATACGGTATGCACCTTCCGAAGGAAATGCAGGAGAATGTGGGGTATACGGTAAAGGGAATTTCGGATGAAGAGCATGCAGAGCTTTCTCCCGAGCGGATATTCAGGATTTTCGAAGACAAATATATCAATGACAATACGGTATTTTCGATTCCCGAATGTCATTTCACCCAGGTGGACGGGATTCTTGCCAAGGTTACAATAGCCAGGAACGGAAAGTCCATCGAGGTGGCGGCCAACGGAAACGGGCGTCTGGATGCGGTGTCTAACGCCATAAAGTCCTATTTCAACATAAGCTACGAGCTTTCAACCTATGAGGAGCATGCTTTAAGCCGCGGTTCCTCCTCCAAAGCCTGCTCCTATGTCGGAGTGACCTGCAACGGGGAAAAATACTGGGGCGTGGGGCTTGACGAGGATATAATCCGATCCTCGATACTTGCGCTTACGGCGGCGGTCAATCAGATCGGAGTTCTGCGCACCGGAGCTACCCAGAAGGATGAGAGGATCACAAAAATCATCAACTATATCCAGGAGAACTATCTGACAGTGACGCTGGAGGACCTTTCCCGCCTGTTTTTCCTCTCAAAGCCTTATCTTTCCAAGTACATTAAGGAAAAATCAGGCATGACCTTCGGGGAAAACGTACAGAAAATCCGCTTGAAAAAGGCCTGCTCCCTTTTGAAAAACGGCAACATGAAGGTGGAGAAGGTGGCGGAAAGCGTGGGCTACCAGAGCGTCGAGCACTTCAACAGACAGTTTAAGAAGAAATACGGCATGACGCCGGTGCAGTACCGCAACGCGGAGAACAGAAAGTAGTAATACTTGCGTAAATCCGGTCAAAGCCTTATTATAAGAAAGAAACAGAAAAAGGGAACGCCCGGGGGATGAAGGGGAAATACAGCAATGATGATAAGGAGCATGACCGGCTTCGGCCGCGCGGAGAGCAACCGGGAAGGAAGAAAATATACCGTTGAGATCAAAGCGGTCAACCACCGCTTTCTGGAAATGAATGTAAAGCTCCCGAAGCTTCTGTCGGTATTTGAAGCCTCAGTGCGAAACCTTGTGAAGGAGCGCATTGACCGGGGGAAGATAGACGTTTTCATCACATATGAAGATCAGGGCGGAATTCAGGGACATGTAACCTACAATTCCGAGCTTGCCGGGGAGTACATGAAGTGTCTGGAACAGCTGGGGCAGGATTTTCCCGCTATCAGAAACGACGTTTCGGTTATGGCTCTCTCCAGGTGTCCGGACGTGCTTTCGGTTCAGGAAACGGGGCCGGATGAGGACGAGATTTTAAAGGAGCTAACGGAAACCGTCCGGGCCGCCCTGGATTCCCTGATTGAGGCCAGAGAGGCAGAGGGGGAGACCCTCCGTAAGGATCTCGTTGAAAAGCTTCAGGATATGGAAAAGAGCGTGGCGGTCATTGAGGAGCGTGCTCCGAAAATTCAGGAGGAATACAAGTCGCGCCTGAGAGAGAAGGTTCAGGAGCTTATGGGAGAGCGGGAGATCGATGAGGGACGGCTGATTGCTGAGGTTGTGATCTACGCCGATAAGGTGGCCGTTGACGAAGAAATTGTGCGGCTTAAGAGTCACATCAATTCCATGTCCCAGGTTCTTAAGGAGGGCGGAAGCTGCGGGAGGAAGCTGGACTTCATTGCCCAGGAGATGAACCGCGAGGCCAATACCACCCTGTCCAAGGCGAATGACCTGACCATAAGCGATGTTGCCATAGATTTAAAGACCGGGATCGAAAAAATCAGGGAGCAGATACAGAATATTGAGTAATCTTATTAATGTCGGCTTCGGAAACATCGTTAACGCCGATAAGATAATAGCCGTTGTGATGAGTGATTCCGCCCCCGCGAAACGGCTGATGCAGAACGCCAAAAGAGAAGGCTGCGCCATAGATGCCACTCACGGGAGAAAGGTTAAGAGCGTACTGATCATGGAAAACAGCCAGCTTGTCTTCAGCGCGCTTCTGCCGGAAACGATACTCGGCCGTTTTCAGGGAACGGATTCATAGAAGCAAAAGCGGGAGGAGAGCTTGAAAAACAAAGGGATTCTGGTTGTGGTATCCGGCTTTGCCGGTGCAGGAAAAGGTACGGTAATGCGTAAGCTTCTGGAAAATTACGATACCTATTCGCTTTCGGTGTCGGCAACCTCCAGAAAGCCCCGGCCCGGTGAGGAGGAGGGGAAGAGTTACTTCTTCCGGACCAGGGATGAGTTTGAAAAAATGATAGAGGCCGGAGAGCTTCTGGAATATGCCGAATATGTGGGCAACTATTACGGAACCCCGAGGGCCTTTGTGGAGGAAAAGCTAGAAGCGGGCCGGGACGTGCTCCTGGAAATCGAGGTTCAGGGAGCCATGCAGGTTAAAAAACTGTTTCCCGATGCATTTCTTGTATTTATTGTACCTCCCAGCGCCGAAGAGTTGAAGCGCCGTCTGAAGAAACGGGGGACGGAAACCGATGAGGTTATTGCGGAGCGGATGCGGCGCGCCGTCGAGGAGTCAAAGGATATAGAAGCCTATGACTATATACTGATCTGCGATACTGCGGACCGCGCTGCGGTGCAGTTAAACGGAATGATTCAGGCCGAAAGGCTGCGTCCGAAGAGACAGGCGGATTTCATAGAGGAATTCCGGCAGGATCTTATCAGGGAAAACTCATAGTTATTTTATTTTACGGAGGATAAAAAATTGTTACACCCGTCTTATTCTGATTTAATGAAGGTGGTCAACTCGGATGTGGAGACCGGAGAAGCACCTATTGTAAACAGCCGCTATTCCATCGTGCTGGCGACCTCGAAGAGGGCCAGGCAGATAGTGAACGGCAGCTCGCCCCTCATTCATCCCAAAGGCCGGAAGCCCCTTTCCATCGCCGTGGAGGAGTTAAATTCCGGCGAGATGAAGATTCTCGGTACCGAAGAGGAAGAGGGATCGGAAGATACGGAAAACACGGAAGCGTAAATGAAGCTTTGTTTCGTTTCTCTCGGGTGCGATAAAAATCTTGTGGATTCCGAGCGGATGATAACTCTTCTTAGCAAAGAGGGCTTTGAGCTTACGGATCTGGAAGAAGAGGCAGAGGTTATTGTGGTAAATACCTGCTGCTTTATTGATTCTGCAAAGAGCGAGAGTATCGAAGAGATTCTGCGGCTGGCACAGTATAAGGAAGACGGCGCCTGCCGCTGTCTGATCGTTGCGGGGTGTCTTGCGCAGCGGTATCCCGCAGAGATACAAAAAGAACTTCCGGAAGCGGATGCCCTTGTCGGGACGGGAGCCATCGGGGATATTGTCGATGCGGTCAGAGCAAGCCTTAAGGAAAAGGGAACGGTTTTTTTGAGGCCGCCGGAGGAGGCTGCGGATATAAATACGGGGCGGATTATCGCAACGCCCGGAAATTACGAGTATTTAAAGATTGCTGAAGGGTGCGGCAGACGCTGCACCTATTGCATTATTCCGGCAATTCGCGGAAGATACAGAAGCGTTCCGGAACCGGTGCTGTTAAAAGAGGCGGAGGAGCTTGCACAAAGGGGAGTTAAGGAGCTCATCCTTGTGGCGCAGGAAACCGGGCTTTACGGAAGTGATCTTTACGGAAAGAAGACCCTTCCGGAGCTTTTATCGCGCCTTTCGGATATCGAAGGCATCCGGTGGATACGGATCATGTATTATTATCCGGAGGAAGTTACGGCTGAGTTTATTGAGGCCGTCAGGTCTCTGCCCAAGGTTCTGCCGTATCTGGATATGCCGGTTCAGCATGCGTCGGACCGGATTTTAAAGGCCATGGGGCGAAGGACCTCGCAGGCAGAGTTAAGGGCTGTTGTGGAACGGCTTCGGCGGGAAATCCCCGAAATCACCCTGCGGACTACGCTTATTTCCGGCTTTCCCGGCGAGACGGAAGAAGATCACGAAGAACTCAAACGTTTTGTGAGTGAAATGCGCTTCGACCGACTCGGGGTTTTTCCTTATTCGGAGGAAGAGGGAACCCCCGCGGCTTCATTTCCGGATCAGGTTCCGGAAAAGGAGCGAAAGCGGCGCCGGGACGAAATCATGGAGCTTCAGCAGAAGATTGTTTTTGAGGAAGGAAAAAAGCTTATCGGCCGGAGCTTTGAGGTTCAGATCGAGGGGCGTCTCCCTGAAGAAAATGCTTTTATCGGGAGAACCCGCAGGGACGCGCCGGAGGTGGACGGGTTTTTCTTTCTGGAAGAGAAGAGAGGTATGAGGGAATATATGACCGGAGATTTTGTCCGTGCCTGGGTGACGGGAACCAGAGGATATGATCTTACGGGAGTATTGTAGGATAGCGTATATGCAGATGAATCTGCCGAATAAACTGACGATCTTCCGGGTGATTCTGGTGCCTGTTTTCATTGTGCTTATGATGGCCGAACCCTTTGGAGCGGCGACAAAATGGGTGTCCCTGGCGGTGTTTATTGTTGCGTCCTTAACCGATATGCTGGACGGAAAAATAGCCCGGAAATATAATCTGGTCACGAATTTCGGGAAATTCATGGATCCGCTGGCGGATAAGATGCTGGTCTGCTCGGCTCTGATCTGCCTTACGTCCCTTGGAAAGCTGGAGGCCTGGATCGTGATTCTCATTGTGGTCCGGGATTTTATCATAAGCGGTTTCCGGCTGGTGGCTTCGGATAACGGCGTTGTTATTGCGGCAAGCTACTGGGGAAAGTTCAAGACCGCTTTTCAGATGGTGATGATCTGTCTGATTATAGGAGATCTGCCTTTCGGGCCCTATCGGATTCTGACGTTGGTTGTAAAGATTATCGCGGTCATCCTGACGGTTTATTCTCTTATCGATTATATAATTAAAAACAAGGCTGTCCTGAAGGACGCATAAGGAGGTACAGTGGAAGAACAGACGGACAACAGGGTAGAGGAAGGCTACAGGGCGGTTTTAAAGCTCTGCGGTGTAACCAGGGCAGAGGCGGAAAAAAAGGCAGCCTCTCTTTGCGGAGGGGATAATCCGGAGCTAAAGGTTGAAGGAGAGGACGGGGACGTGCTCCTTAAGCTCTCTTCCGAACCGACAGGGGAATTAAGCGCCAAAAAGGTTATGAAGCCCGTTTTAAAGGAGCTTAAGGGCGCTTTCGGTGAAAAGATTTATTCAATGGATGAGGGGGAGAGCCTTGAAAGTGTGGTGGTGCAGCTTCTTAAGGCCAACGCCCTTTCCATTGCCACGGCGGAGAGCTGTACCGGCGGGCTTTTTACCGCAAGGCTCGTCAATGTTCCGGGGGTCTCGGAGGTTTTAAAGGAAGGCTTTATAACCTATTCCAACAAGGCAAAGCGGAAATATCTCGGGGTTAAAAAGGGAACCCTTCTTAAATATTCGGCAGTGAGCGAGGCCGCGGCGAAGGAGATGGCAAAGGGAGTCTGCGCCGAAACAAAGTCGGACTGCGGAGTGGCCATAACCGGACTTGCGGGCCCGGAGGGTGAAGGCTTCAGGAATCCGGTGGGAACGGTGTTTATAGGCTGCTGTGTTTCGGGAAATACGGTGGTTAAGGAATACCATTTTGATGCCCCCCGCCAGGAGGTCAGACGCCGGGCCACAACGGAAGCGCTTTCGCTGCTCCGGCATTGTCTTTTAAAATATTTCTCCGAGGTCAATTTCGGGGAAGAAACAGATAAATAAAAAACATTAACGAAAGGAGCAACAGGACATGGCACGAAAGGTAGTTTTGGCAGGGGCTGTGAGAACGGCGATCGGAACGATGGGAGGCGGACTTTCCACGGTTCCGGTGGCGGATCTGGGTACTATCGTAATCAAGGAAGCGCTGAAGCGCTCCGGAGTAAAGGCAGATCAGGTGGATGAGGTCTACATGGGCTGCGTTATTCAGGCAGGACAGGGACAGAACGTGGCCAGACAGTCTGCGGTGAACGCCGGGATTCCGGTAGAGGTACCGGCCACCACAATTAACGTCCTCTGCGGCTCGGGGCTCCACTGCGTGAACCTGGCGGCAAAGCTTATTTCCATGGGAGACGCCGACATCATCGTGGCCGGCGGTATGGAGAGCATGTCCAGAGCGCCTTTTGCACTTCAGGACGCCCGCTTCGGCTATCGCATGGGAAATAACACCCTTTATGACACAATGATTAAGGACGCGCTGACCGATGCTTTCGGCAACTATCATATGGGTATCACGGCGGAAAATATCTGCGAGGACTGGAAGCTCACGAGGGAACAGCTGGATGAATTCGCGGCTGCCTCCCAGCAGAAGGCTTCGAAGGCTATAAAGGACGGAAAATTCAAGGAAGAGATCGTACCGGTCGAGGTAAAGAAAAAGAAGGAGACCGTTATTTTCGATACCGATGAAGGGCCGCGTGAGGGCGTGACGGTGGAGAGCCTTTCGAAATTAAAGCCCGCTTTCAAGAAGGACGGCGGCATGGTTACTGCCGGAAATTCTTCGGGAATAAATGACGGAGCTGCCGCCATTATCGTTATGAGCGAGGAAAAGGCGAAGGAGCTGGGAGTTAAGCCCATGGCCACCTGGATCGCAGGAGAGCTGGCAGGAGTGGAGCCCAGAATTATGGGTATCGGCCCCGTTGCGGCCACTAAGAAGACAATGGCAAAGGCCGGAATGAGCATCGGCGACTTCGATTTGATTGAGGCAAATGAGGCGTTTGCGGCGCAGTCCGTCGCGGTGGGTCATGACCTGGGCTTTAACAGAGATATTCTCAATGTAAACGGCGGAGCGATTGCCCTCGGTCATCCTGTGGGATGCTCGGGCTGCCGTATCCTTGTGACCCTTCTTTACGAGATGCAGAGAAGGGATGCCAAAACCGGTCTTGCGACCCTCTGCGTAGGAGGCGGAATGGGAGCCGCGGCTATAGTAAAGAGAGATTAAGACGATAATTAAAGGGCATTGTTAAAAGAGCCTGCTGAGACATAACGATTCAGGCCCGCCGGAAGGAGGGCTCTGAATCGTTGTTGTGTATGCCCGATTGGGGAGGGGAAGAATGGAGCTTATAGAAATTTTCACCGAACACGAAGACGCGTTTTCGGTTGGGGAAAAAGTCCTGGAAGACAGAAAATATCTGATATACAAGGATCTTAACGAACTCGGAATGTTTACGGGCTATGTTCTTTTAAGAAAAAGTCTTATTGACGCAATTGAAAAGAACACGGAGTATCTTGGTGTCATGCGGGAGTATGTTTCCTACGCGAATGAGCATCCCTATGACGGATGGTTTGACCTGCCGGAGCTTAAATTAAAGGACGGGGAGGACTATGTAAGACAGATAGTTTCCCTCGCGGAAAAGGAGAAGGAAATAATCTGGGTCTGGACGAAGGAAGTACCGGAAATGACCTACGGCTTCCCGGAGCTTAACGGAGAGCGTTTCCATCTGCGCTGCGTCGCCCACGACAATGCTTTGTTTTTCGATGAGATGGATTTTGACGCGGAGGATATTTACTATATCGGCTTCGGAGGAATAGACTGCCGCCTGCTTAAGAGGGCACATGAAGCATTGGAGGAGAAATGAACCTTAAAACACTGCTTTCGGAAATTGAATACGAGGTTTTGCAGGGAGCTGTTGACAGGGAGATCACCGCTGTCGTCAACGATTCCAGAAAGATAATAAAGGACTCGCTCTTTCTGTGCATTAAGGGCGCGAACTTTGACGGCCACTCCGCGGCGGAGGAGGCTTTTGAAAAGGGTGCGGCGGCCCTTATCGTGCAGGAGGAGGTTCCCGGAATAAGAGGGAAAGACATTACTGTTATCCGGGTTTCAGATACACGTTACGCAATGGCGTTTGTTTCGGCGGCCTGGTTTTCCAATCCCGCAAAAAAGCTGATAACCATCGGAGTTACCGGCACGAAGGGAAAAACCACGACTACATATCTGATAAAATCCATGCTGGAGCACGCGGGACACAAAACCGCTCTCATGGGCACCATCGAAACGGTTATCGGGGACAGACATATTCCTTCCGCCAACACGACTCCGGAGTCCTATACCCTTCAGGAATATTTTGCGGAAATGGTGCGGGAGGGCTGTGACTGCGTTGTTATGGAGGTTTCCTCCCAGGCCCTGATGATGCACAGAACCGAAGGCTTTGTGTTTGACTACGGGATTTTCACCAATATCTCCCCGGATCACATCGGGCCTAACGAGCATAAGGATTTTGAGGAATATCTTTTCTGGAAGGCAAAGCTTTTCAGGCAGTGCAGATTCGGCTTCTTAAACGGAGACGATCCGAATACGAAGGAGATTCTGAAAAACCACACAGCCAGGGTTAAAACCTTCGGCCTCGGGAAGGAAAACGATCTTTACGCGGAGGATATCAGGCTCGAACGAAACGGGGCGAAGCTCGGAGTGCGGTTTGAAGTATGCGGGACGGAGAGTTTTGAAGCCTTTATCGCCATGCCCGGAGCCTTCAGCGTCTATAACGCCCTTTCAGCCGTTTCAGTGGCCCTTCACATGAAGGTGCCGGTGGAGACCATACTCACAGCCCTGAAAAATGCCTCGGTAAAGGGCAGGATCGAGCCCGTACATGTGTCGGATAACTTTACCCTGCTTATCGACTATGCCCACAACGCGGTGGCTCTTGAAAGTCTCCTCACATCCTTAAGAGAGTACCATCCGGAGCGGATTGTCTGTCTTTTCGGCTGCGGAGGAAACCGATCGAAGCTCCGGCGCTTTGAAATGGGCGAGGTTTCCGGAAACATGGCGGATTTCACGATTATTACCAGCGACAATCCCAGAGATGAGGATCCGGACGCGATTCTTGAGGATATCGAAACCGGTATAAAAAAGACCGAGGGAAAATATGTAAAAATCGCCGACCGGAAAGAAGCCATCCGTTACGCGATCCGCCACGGACGGCCCGGAGACGTTGTTGTGCTGGCAGGTAAGGGCCATGAAGACTATCAGGAAATCCGCGGTGTGAAGCATCCGATGGATGAGCGGGTGCTTATAAGTGAAATTCTTTCCGAGGATCCGTCCTCTCCGGGAGCGGACGCGGGGGAAAGAGGCGGCTTTTGAGTGAAATATACGCCGATGTCATAGTGGAAATATCCCACGAAAAGCTGGACCGGACCTTTCAGTACAGGGTTCCGGAGGAGCTTCATACTTCGGTGATTCCGGGAACCATAGTACAGATTCCCTTCGGAAAAGCGGGGAAGATAATAAAGGGTTATGTGGTGGGGCTTTCGGAGGAGACGAAGATCCCCACTGAAAAAATCAAGGACATCTGCGCGGTGGCCGTTTCTGGCGCTGAAGGCCCGAAGGAAGCCCTGGTGAGCCTTGCGGTATGGATGAAGCAGCATTACGGCGGAACCCTTGTTCAGAGCCTCAAAACCGTTCTGCCTGTACGTGCACCGGTAAAACAGCGCGTTCTCCGGAAAGTCCGGCTTAATGTTTCCATCGGAGAGGCCGCGGAAAAACACGCTCTTTTTCTGAAAAAACACCAGGTGGCCAGGGCAAGGCTTTTAGCGGCCCTTATTGATGAAGGAGAGATAGAGGACAGTTTAATCAGGAATAAGCTCCATGTGACGAATGCCGTGGTTAAGGCACTTGCCGAACAGGGCCTGGTCGCGGTGGATGAGAACATCTCGTACCGGGAACCGCCGAAATTTAAAGGGCGGCGGGAGGTTCACAGTCTGAATTGCGAACAGCGGAAGGTCTATGAAGCCTTCGCGGCGGAATACGAAGCCGGGAAGCGGGAGGTTTATCTTCTGCACGGCATAACCGGATCGGGGAAAACAGAAGTCTATATGGAGATGATAGACCGGGTTTTATCGGACGGAAAGCAGGCCATACTCCTGATACCGGAGATTGCCCTTACCTTTCAGACCGTTATGCGGTTTAACCGGCGCTTCGGCGACCGGGTTTCCTATATGCATTCAAGGCTGTCCGCCGGAGAGCGCTACGACCAGTTTGAAAAAGCCGCGTCGGGAAAGCTGGACATTATGATAGGTCCCCGCTCGGCGCTTTTTACTCCGTTTCCGAACCTCGGAATAATTATAATTGACGAGGAACACGAAGGGAGCTACAAGGCGGAAAACGTGCCCAGATATCACGCCAGGGAAACCGCCATAGAACGGGCAAGAGAGGCCGGAGCTTCAGTGGTTCTGGGCAGCGCCACCCCTTCGGTGGATGCCTGTTACCGCGCAAGACGGGGAGAATACCGTCTCCTGGAGCTTAAAAACCGGGCTCTGGAAAAAGCCTCTCTCCCGGAGGTTTTCGTGGTGGATTTGCGGAAAGAGCTTATGGAGGGCAACCGTTCCATGTTTTCAGGGCTCTTAAGACAGAAGCTTTCGGAGCGCCTTGCGGCCGGGGAACAGTCCATGATTTTTTTAAACCGCAGGGGCTATGCCGGCTTTGTGAGCTGCCGGAAATGCGGCTTTGTCTACCGCTGTCCCCATTGCGAAGTTTCTCTTTCGGCGCATCGCGGGGGAAGACTTGTATGCCACTACTGCGGGTACGAAACCGTTCTTTCCAAAACATGTCCTGAGTGCGGTTCCGGCTATATAGGCGGTATGAAAGCAGGCACTGAAAAGATAGAGAGGGAGCTTGCCCGCTTTTTTCCGGGGGCCAGGCTCTTACGGATGGACGCCGATACCACGAGGAACAGGAACGATTACGAAAAAATTCTCGCCGCCTTTGCCGATGAGAAGGCGGATATTCTGGTGGGCACCCAGATGATCGTCAAGGGTCATGATTTTCCGAAGGTGACCCTGATGGGAGTGCTGGCCGCGGACTTATCCCTCAACGTGGGAGATTACCGCGCTTCGGAGCGCACCTTTCAGCTTGTGACCCAGGCGGCGGGTCGGGCGGGAAGAGGGGAAAAAGCCGGTGAGGTGGTGATCCAGACCTACCAGCCGGATAATTACAGTATTGCCGCGGCCGCCCGGCAGGATTATAATGAGTTCTATGCAAAGGAGATTGCCTTCAGGGAGTTCATGGGCTATCCGCCCGCAGCGCATCTTTTAAAGATACTTGTGGAGAGCCCTTCCGAGGAGGCGGGTAAAAGGGCGGCAGAGCTCTGCGCTTCCTGCGTGAAAGAGGTCGGCGAGGGAAAGCTTATCGGCCCGGGAACGGATATTATCGGAAAGCTTAATGACATTTTCCGTTTTACCGTATATGTAAAGCACAGCGACTATGAAGTTCTGACCCGTATAAAGGACAGCCTGGAGAAGCTCCGGCAGGAGGGGGAGAAAGCGGGGGATCCTGTGCGTACCCGTGTTTCCTTTGACTTTGATCCCCAATGATGATAAAGAGAGGAATGAAAAAAGAATTATGGCATTAAGAAGCATCCGGACCATCGGAGACGAGATTTTACTGCGGCCCAGCCGGGAGGTGACGGAACTTACACCGCGGTTAAAGGAACTTATCGGAGATATGTATGATACGCTTTACGAAGCTGACGGTGTGGGGCTTGCGGCCGTTCAGGTCGGGGTTTTGCGCCGGATCATAGTTATAGATGTAGGCGATGGCCCTATTACTCTCATTAATCCCAGGCTCCTGGAAAAAAGCGGGGAGCAGAAGGGAAATGAGGGTTGTTTAAGCGTACCGGGGAAGGTAGGGTTGGTAACGCGCCCCAATTACGTGAAAATCCTTTATTATGATGAAAACATGCAGCCCCAGGAGCTGGAGGCAACGGAGCTTCTTGCCAGGGGCATCTGTCATGAGCTGGATCATCTTGAGGGAGAACTCTACGTGGACAGGGTAGAGGGAGAGCTCAAAGACGTGGAGGAGGAAGAGGAGGAGAATGAAGGTAAAGGAAAGGGGAAAGGCAAGGGCAGAGGCAGGAAATAATACGGAGCCTGAAGATCCTTACCTCAGTTCTCTTCCGGGGTTATCATCCTCATAGTCAAAGACTACTCTTTCATACGCGTTGATTATATGCGTTTCGCCGTGCTTCAAGTATCGCCGGAACTCCCGTCCGTAGTTTAAATGGACATGGCCGTGAAGGTGGAAGCGCGGCTTATATTTTTCCATAAGGTCGGTAAAAATCTGAAATCCCCGCTGGGGCAGGTCTTTTCCGTCGTTTAAGCCGAAGGCGGGGGAATGGGTCAGAAGAATGTCAAAGCCCTTTCGCCGCAGCAGCTGGAAGCGGAGCTTTTGAACCCTTTTCCGCATCTGTTTTTCCGTATATTGATACAGTTTGTCATCGCAGTATTTCATGGAGCCTCCGAGCCCCAGAATGCGAATCCCGTTATGGACATATATTTTATCATCGATTGAGATACAGCCCTCCGGAGGGACGTTCACATATTTTTCGTCATGGTTCCCGTGGACATAGAGCACGGGGGAGCTTGTGAACGTGGCAAGAAAGGACAGGTAGTGCGGATCCAGGTCGCCGCAGGAGAGGATGAGATCAATTCCCTCAAGCTTGGATTTTTCAAAGAAATCCCAGTAGTAGGGAGATTCCTTGTCGGAAACGGCTAAAATTCTCATGGGAACCTCACTCTTTCTGAACGCCGGACTGCTTGAAAAGCGGCAGGGCGTGGGTTAAGAGCTCATCCTCGGCGGGGATTGCGCCGATGACGTTGTCCGAAAGCCATTTCATGTCCACTATCTCCTGAGGGGTGAGAGCCCGCTCCGGATCAGAGGATACAACCCCCTCCTGTGAACGCAGAATCCCGTAAAAAGGGGTAAAGATATCCTTGCGGATACCGGCCTTTAAGAATTCAACCAGACGCCTGGTTCCCTCCGGGAGATGCCTTGACAGAATCACATCCACCACTGAAGCGCTCATGCCCCAGAAGTAATTTATGGCATGACTTCCAGAGCTTTTTTCTTCTTCCTCCCAGACCCCGTCAAGAATCGCCCGTATAAGCTCGCTGTAAAATTTTCCCCACAGGCAGGCGGGGATGGCCATCCGCCTTGTGATATCGTTTTCCTGAAGGAAAAGGCCGAAATACGGGGTGGCGCGTTCCGGTATTATAAGATCTCTGCCGGAGATGCAGTCCGGGGACAGCTCCTTTATAAGGGCGGGAATGTCCACGTTCTTTTTCCCCGACCATTCCAGATATACCTTTGCCCGGGGATTTATCATTTTTGCCCCCAGGGCGAAGGCGTTGATGTTGGCAATGGAGCCGTGGATCGGATAATCCGCCAGATAAAAGAGACGGTTGTTTTCAGAAAGCGCTGCGGCTATGGCCCCCACCAGAAATTTCGCTTCATGCATTCTCGGGTAATAGGTGCGTATCTTCTGGTAGGAGGTTCCCACCGAGCAGTTTAGGATTCTGAGCTTCGGATAAGCAAGGGCCATTTTGACGCTTGCGGTGGCGAAGGCGGGGGTAGTGGTAAAAATTATGCCTGCGCCCTCCTCAATGGCAGATTTTATGGCTTCCTCGGCGGTATCCGCCGTAATGTTTTCGTAGGCGGTGGTTTCTATTTCACCGGGAAAGGTTTCCTCGAGATAGAGCCGCCCCAGCTCGTGGCCGTAGCTCCAGGCTGAGCTGTCGGGGGACTTTTCGTAAATAAAAACTGCCTTTACATGGCTTGTACCAGAGGGAAGAAGGTGGAAAAGAAGCGGTTTCTTCTCCCGTGTGGGTTCGGTTTTAAGCTCTATTGTTTCGTTTTCGTTAAGAAGCTTGAATTCCTGCCAGCCGTTCCGGATGGTGTCACGAAGCTCTGACATGGGCATGGCGTTAAGGGACTGATAGTCATAGATTGTAAGGAGCTTTAAAAATGCGTCTCCCTCCGTTATGGAGAGCCTGTTTCCTCCTGCCCGGGAATATTCCTCCGAAAAGCGCCGGAAGAGAGAGAGGAAATCCTGACGCTCCTCGTCGCTCCAGAGCTCATCAGGCTTTTTGCCGAGTATTTCCAGAAGACGGGTAAAACTTCCGGGCTCGGAAAACTCCAGGTCATTGATGGAGGAAACATCGTAAAACCTCATGAATTCATAGTACAGGCGGTTTTCTTTTTCATCACTCTTAGGGGGAATAAGTCTTGTTACATCCGCCCTGAAGGAAACGGCGTCGAAAAATTTCAGAACGCTGATGCGCTTGTTGCCCTCCTCGATATAGAAGCGGTTCATGTATTCATAGGCTTTTACGGGATCGTGGATGCCCTCTTCGAGATGGTGGTCGCTTAAACGGATCCACTTCGTTTCGAATTCCTGATTGTCGGTTTTAAGCGGCATGAAATTCGCAGCGAAAGAATAGGCCCTGTCCTCGTGGACGGTGCCCGCGACCCGGTCGAGGCGTATGGAAATTGTTCCCAGATTCACACGGCTGTAGCCCTCCCACATCGGGACGATGTCGTCGAGAGCGGGAATTGTGGGCGGCTTTCCTTTTAAAAGCTGGGACTGTACTTCTTTTTTTCCGAGTCTTACGGCTTTCTGAAAATCGGCTGTTGACATGGGGCATATTTCCTTACAAAATCATAGTATTATTATACTACAATACGGCATTATGGCCTGCAAGATATGTTTCCGACTTTTTTGCGGGATTTGTATTCCCCAATCGAGCAGGCAAAACGCATAATTACGGATATGTTTCTACTATAATCCGGAAACTAAGGAGGCCATAGAGAATTCCGGACTGTTTCCGGATGCTTTGAAGGAGATAATGCGGATAAATAACAGAGGCAGATGAATAAAGGGCCATCTGATTTTTGACGGGTGCATATTTTCGGGGGGTTTAATGAATAATATAAAATTGATGGATTTGATAAAAAAAAGAAGGAATATTACAACACTGCTTCTGTGTGTGGCCGGGGTTTTGATCAATACGCTGTTAAGCACAGTAGTTACAGTTTTTGAGCTTCCTCTTTATCTTGACACGGTGGGGACGGTTGCGGTAGCCGTTATGGGTGGATACCTGCCCGGAATAGTGGTCGGATTTGCTACAAATATCATAAAAGCCATAACAGATCCTTCGTCCATGTATTACGGAGTGCTCAATGTGCTCATAGCATATACGGCTTCGTTTATGGCTGAACGCAAATTGCACAGAAAAATTCATGGCGCACTTCTTATGGTGCTTGCTTTTACACTGATAGGAGGCGGTTTGGGCGCAATCATTCCATGGTATATGGAAGGGTTATCTTTTGACAGCGAGGCTTTAAGCGGTATTATCTATGAAACAGGCTTGTTTGGTTCCGGAGTATCCCATATTCTGTCAAGTCTGATCATGGATCTGCCGGATAAAGCAGTTACGGTTTTGCTTGCTCTTGGCATAGTACATATCATTCCCGAAAAATACTATAAGCTTTTCAGCTTTAAACTGTGGCTTCAAAATGTGCCGGAGGATGATGAATACAGGAGAAAAGAGTTCTCGGACATCCGGAAGATATCGCTTCGAATAAAAGCGCTTATAGTTATTGCTTTTGCACTCAGTTCGACCGGGTTAGTATGTACTGCTCTCGGTGCGAGAACCTTCAGGAAAATATTAACACAGGAAAACACACATCTTGCAGAGGAAACAGCAAATCTTGCGGCGTCGGTGATTGATGGGGACCGGGTGGATGAATACCTGAGAAAAAAAGGAGATATGGAGGATTATCGTGAAACAAAACAGCTGCTGGAAAAGATTCTTTCCAGATCTCCTGAAGTGGATTATTTATATGTCTACAAGATAGAGGAAGACGGTTGCCATGTAGTATTTGATATTGATACTGATAAGGCGCCGGCCGCAGAAACAGGCTCGGTGATTCCATTTGATGAAGGTTTTGCGGATCAGATTCCGGAGCTGCTGGAGGGAAAAGAAGTCGAGCCTGTAATTACAAATGATAAATACGGTTACCTCCTGACATTTTATCAGCCTGTATATGATTCTGAAGGAAGATGCGTCTGCTACGCAGCGGCGGATGCCGCAATGGAAAAACTGAATACATACGAACGAAGCTACCTTACTGAAATAATTTCCGTTTTTTCAGGCTTTTTTATAATACTGTGTACTGTTGTGGTCTGGCTGGTTGATTATCATCTTATCATACCGATCAATTCCTTTGCCGATAGTATGGACAGAATTTCGTCTGTTTCAGATACACAGGAGCAAATGGATGAGAATGTAAAAATATTCCGAAGTCTTGGTATTCATACGGGTGATGAACTGGAAAAGCTTTTCCTGTCTGTATGCAGGATGACCAGGAATCAGGCGGAGCAAATGCGAAGTATAAGGCGTTTATCCGATTCGACGGCAAAGATGCAGGACGGACTTATCATAACGATGGCAGATCTGGTAGAGAGCCGGGACTCTGATACGGGAGCACATGTTCCGAAGACAGCAGCATATGTCAAGATAATAGCAGAGGGATTAAAGAAAAAAGGATACTATATTCAAAAGCTTACTCCCAAATTTATGTCTGATGTAGTAAGGTCTGCGCCGCTTCATGACATAGGGAAGATTAATATTCCGGACGCTGTGCTGGATAAGCCGGGGAAGCTGACAGATGAAGAATATGAGATTATGAAGACGCATACGACAGCCGGCAGACGGATCATGGAAAACGCGATCAATACGGTGGACGGAGACAACTATCTGAAGGAAGCCAGAAATATGGCGTCATATCATCATGAAAGATGGGATGGAAAGGGTTATCCGGAAGGAATCCATGGCGAGGTGATACCGCTGTCTGCCCGTATCATGGCGGTAGCCGATGTGTTTGACGCGCTGACTTCTCCGCGTGTTTATAAACCTGCCTTTCCTCTCGAAAAAGCATTGGCCATTTTAGAGGAGGGAAAAGGGACGCAGTTTGACCCGAAATGTGTAGAGGTTTTCATGGATGCGTTGCCGGAAATAAAAGTAATATTACGCAAGTATAACAAGGAAGCATAAAGGGGGTTAACTGTAAAGATGAGAAACAGTAAAAGAATACTCGCTGAAGCTTCTTTGGCTTTATTTATTATGATTTTGAGTGCTTTCGCCGTCTTGCCTGTTATGGCGGAATCTTCCAATTTCAACGGAGGCGGTTATGCTGCTACCGGGCAGTTGGCAGATTCAGGATATTCTTCAGTGATATATGACGCGGCAAACGGACTGCCGACTTCTGACTCCAATTATATTCTCGGTGCTTCGGACGGATATATCTGGATTGGCGGATACAGTGGTGTTTTACGCTATGACGGCAATACATTTACAAGGCTTTCCGTATCCGACGGCCTTACAAACGGACGGGGATTATTCGAGGACAGCAGAGGAAGAATCTGGGTCGGAACAAATGACAACGGTGTGGTTGTCATAGATGGCAATGATAAAATCCACATAACATATAAAGAGGGGCTGCCGTCTTCTTCTATAAGAACATTTGCCGAGGATGGGGAGGGCGATATATTTATCGGGACAACGGAAGGGATCTGTTATGTCGATTCTGAAATGAAGGTTTGTGACATTGACGATAAACGGATTAATGAAGAAAGAGTTCTGAAACTTGATACGGATTCCACAGGAAGGATATACGGACAGACGAAAAGCGGACTGATTTTTCTTATAGAGAATAAGGCTGTTACGAAGGTATACAGCAGTAATGAACTCGGAATGGAAGCAATAACCACGATCAAGACGGATCCGTTGAATCCGGGAAAAGTTTATCTGGGGACGGAGGATGATAAGGTCTATTATGGAGAGTTCGGCGCGTTTGCGGCTGAGACGGAATGTATTTCGGTGGCGCCTCTGAGCGGAGTGCATTGGATAAGCTATGACTGCGGCAGGATCTGGATTGCATCCACAAGCATGGTCGGCTTCATTACTGATGATGATCAGTTCAGCGTTATAGACGACATCCCTATGAACAGCGGAATAGAAATGATGACATCTGATTATCAGGGGAATATGTGGTTCGCCTCATCCACGCAGGGGGTGATGAAGATTGTTACAAATCATTTTGCGGATGTCACAAAGAGAATGCATATTCCGGAGGAAGTAACGAATGTGGCATGCATATATGACGGAAATTTATATATCGGGACTGATAACGGCCTCAGAATTACAGACAGTGATTATCATCTGTCAGAGAATAAACTGACGGATTTTATTGGCGGAGCGAGGGTTCGATGCATAAGCAGGGGAATCGACGGCGATCTCTGGATTGGAACATTTACGAATAATACCGGACTGATACATATGTTAAAAGACGGCCGGTTCAGTACGTTTACCACTGAAAACGGGATGCCGAACAATGAAGTGAGATGCATCTGCGTCTGTGATGACGGAACGGTTTTAGCAGGAACCAATAACGGACTTGCAGTTATCCGTGATGATAAAGTATTCAGAACGGTGAGCGCAGAGGATGGGATCAAAAATACGGTTTTCCTTTCCGTGGCCGGGGGTGAAGACGGCAGAATATATGTCGGAACAGACGGGGACGGAATATACGTGACAGACGGTTCAGACATAAAAAAACTCGGAAGAGATGACGGACTTACCAGTGATGTTATCAGCAGAATCAAATGGGATGAAAAAAGAAAAATTCACTGGATTATTACCTCCAATTCCATAGAGTATCTGAAAGACGGAGAAATAAAGGCAGTATCGTCTTTCCCGTTCAACAATAATTACGATCTGTATTTTGATGATGATGACAATGCGTGGATCACATCGTCCTATGGCATATATACGGTAAAGGCTGAAGAAATGATAAGGGATGAAGTGTCGGACTACAGGCTCTATACAGCGGATAACGGGCTTACAAGCACGCCGACATCATATGGATACTGCGAATCTGACGAAGACGGCAATCTGTATATCCCCGGAAGAAGCGGTCTGAGCAGGGTAAATATCGAGCATTTCACTGAAGGAACAATTAAGGTAAAAGCATATATCAGCTCTGTTTACTGCGGAGATAAAGAGATTCTTCCGGATCCGGACAATAAGTATACCATTCCCGCATCAGGCGGCAGGATCATTATTACGGCAGCTGTTTTGGATTATACGATGTTAAATCCCATGGTTCAGGTATATATTGAAGGTAAAGAGGATGAAGGACTGTATGTGGCAAGAAGCGACCTGAAACCGTTGGAATACACAGGGCTTTCATATGGAAACTACACTCTTTGCTTACGTGTTCTTGACGGTGCGGGCAGGACGGAGCTTCTGAAAGAAGCGTATGAGATCGTGAAAAAACCGCGCCCTGTCGAGCATCCGATTATTCGTCTGCTTATTTTTGCAGTCATAGCTGCTGTTTCAGGCTTTATTGTTTGGAGAGTAATGATCAGTACGGTTATCCGCAGGCAATATGAAGAAATAAAACAGGCAAAGGACGAAGCGGAAAGAGCGAATTTTGCCAAATCCAGGTTTCTGGCTAATATTTCCCATGAAATACGTACGCCGATCAATACCATTATGGGTATGAATGAGATGGCGATGAGAGAGGATCCGGCGGGTGTGCCCAAGTCCTACTTTATGTCTGTGATGAATTATGCTTTTGATATCAGGAATGCTGCGGAGTCCCTGCTGTCTTTGATCAACGATTTGCTGGATATGTCCAGGATTGAGTCCGGAAAGATGCATCTGATTCCGCAGGAATATGACACACAGGAAATGCTCAGATCAATTGTTTCCATGATCAGAATACGAAGCACGGAGAAGGAACTGACCTTTGATGTGGTTGTCGATGAGATATTGCCGGTCCGATTGTATGGGGATCAGGGAAAAATAAAACAGATTGTATTAAATCTGCTTACCAATGCTGTCAAATATACCGATTTCGGCGGGTTTGCCTTAAGCGTGTCCATGGAGGAAAGGATAGATGATGAGTGCAGGATCAGATTTTCCGTAAAAGATACCGGAACAGGTGTTAAAGAAGAGGATATGGATAAGCTGTTTACTGCCTACGAGCGGCTGGATGAACAAAAAAACAGCGGGATACAGGGAACGGGACTGGGACTTGATATTTCACGAAGATTTGCGGAGCTTATGGGCGGAACTCTTGTCTGTGAAAGTGAGTACGGCAAGGGATCAGAGTTTATTCTGACCCTGACCCAGAAAATAATTGATAAAAAACCGATAGGTGTTTTTAAGGAACACGACGAGGCAGCCGGGGACGGACCTTATGTGCCGCAATTTATAGCTCCTGATGCGGATGTTCTCGTAGTAGATGACAATCCCATGAACCTGAATGTCATCAAGGGGCTTCTGAAGGGAACCAGGGTGTTTGTATCCACAGCATCAAGCGGTGAGGAGTGTCTGGAAAAAATAAAAGATACCGGATTTAATGTGGTTCTGCTGGATCATATGATGCCCGGAATGGACGGAGTGGAAACTGTTGCCAATATCCGAAAGGATTATCCCGACCTGCCGGTGTATGCCCTTACCGCCAATACCGCTGTCGGAGAAGAGTTCTATAAGTCAAAGGGGTTTGACGGCTATCTTTCCAAGCCGATTGACAGTAAGGTGTTGGAAAAAACCATCATGAAGCATCTTCCGGAGGAAATGATGGAGAAGCCCTCCGCAGAAGACGCAGCAGAAGAGCTTACGGAGATACCGGAAGACCTTATGTGGATATATGAGACGGACGGGATATCAGTATCGGATGGTATAAAATATTCCGGCGGAGTATCGAATTTTATTTTTTCATTGGGAATGTTTCTTGACACCATTGACGGAAATGCCAAGGTTATCAGGGATTCTTATGAAAGCGGCAATTTCAGGCTGTATACGATAAAGGTTCACTCATTGAAAAGTTCGGCAAAGTTTATCGGAGCAATGGAGCTGTCAAGACTTGCCGAGTCACTTGAGGATGCAGGGAACAGAGAGGATACGGTCTTTATAAAGGACCATAACGCAAGGCTCCTGGCGGAGTATGAAGGCTTTAAGGTAAAACTGGAAAGGCTTAATGATGAAGCGGACAGCAGGAATAAAGAGATGATATCCGACAAGGATCTGAAAAAAGCTTATTCGGCTCTTGCTGATGTAATTCCCCAGATGGACTATGACGCGGTAGAGATGATTCTGGAGGAGTTAAGGGAATATGAGCTGCCCGGGGAGGATGAAAGCAGGATAAAAACAATTGAAAAAATGCTCAGGGCGTTCGACTGGGACGGAATGGAAGAATTGATGGGAGGATTATGAAATGTCGGAGAACAGAATGATTTTTATCGGGGCAAAAGAATCATTTATTTCACGGGTTCTTGTAAAAAAAGTCAAGGAGGCCGGTGTTGATGTATGCTTTGTTCCATGGTCTGTCGATAACATAAACTCAAACATTGACCAGGTCGCTCTTATCACCCTTTTTCTGGATGATGAGGAGAGACCGGGAGAGGAAGTCCTGCATTTTCTGATTGATACTATGAAAGAAAAAGATCTACAAATAGTCCTGGCGGGAGAACAGCAGGATATCAATTTTATTTCGGATTACTTTCCGGATAAACTGATTTACAGAACATTTCCACGTCCTATCGATAATGCGGTTTTTACAAAAACTGTTGCAGAGTATATACGGAAAGCTGAAGCCGGGGAGTTCAGGAAAAGTATTCTGATAGTTGATGATGATCCCCAGTATCTTACCATGGTAAGAGAGTGGCTGAAGGGAAAGTATAAGGTGGCAATGGCAAATTCCGGGATTCAGGCGATTAAGTGGCTTGGAAAAAATAAGGCGGATCTGATCATTTTGGATCATGAAATGCCTGTTACAAGCGGGCCGCAGGTATTGGAAATGATCAGAAGCGATGCGGAAACAAGATCCGTTCCGGTGATGTTCCTCACCGGGAAAGGGGATAAAGAGAGCGTCATGGGTGTGCTTGCCCTAAAACCCGAAGGATATTTTCTGAAAGGCATAGATAAGGATGAACTGCTGGAAAAGCTTAAGGATTTTTTCCTGCTTCATAAGTAGATGATAAAGCAGTACAGGAGATGGGGTTATGATTGAACTGATACGGACGCATCAACTGAATATTATGCTTGTTTTATGCGGGGCGTGCGGAATCCTGATTTTTCTGTTATTAATTACGAGATTTCTGGCTAAAAAAAGGAAAACTATACTTATCCTTATGGAATTGATCGCCTTTTTTTTGTTATGGTTTGACAGGCTTGCGTATATCTATGCAGGAGATCCAGGTCGCACCGGCTTCATCATGGTCAGGATCAGTAATTTTGCGGTATTTTTTCTGACATCCGGTATTGTTTTCGGTTTTAATCTTTATTTAGAGGATCTGTTGAGGAACGAAGGAAAGCTTGACTTTTTGCCAAAGCGTCTTTATGTATCCCGTATCGCGTCGGTGGCAGGAATGATTCTGGCATTAGTCTCAGCATTCACCAATCTGTATTATTATTTCGATGACGCTAATATTTACTACAGGGGGCGGGGGTTTCTGATTGCTTATACAATACCGGTTTTCGCCCCCATCCTGCAATATACCGTTGTCAGACAGTACAAAAACAAGTTCAGCAGGCTGATTTATGTTTCGCTTGTTCTGTATATTTTTGTTCCTGTCGTTTGCGGTATTCTACAGATATTTACTTATGGAATATCTATTGTGAATATGAGCATGGTGGCAGTTTCCATATCGCTGTATGTATTCATGTACCTTGACCTTAACAATACCGTCGAACATATACATGAACTGGAAATACAGTATCTTCAGGGAGAGCAGGCGCGGATGCATAAGCTTTTTGACCAGACAGCGACAGCTTTTGTTACCGCCGTTGAAAAAAAGGATGAATATGCAAAGGGAAATTCTGTTAAGATCGCCGAATACGCCCAAAAAATTGCAGAGTATGCGGGTAAGAGCAAGGAGGACTGTGAAAAAGTATATTACACTGCACTGCTTCATGATGTGGGTTTGATAGGTATTCCGGACAATGTGATACTGAAGGAGAGTGATCCGGATAAGGCGGATTACGAGGTAATGAGAAAAAAACCGATAATCGGCGCGGAAATTCTGTCGAGCATAACCGAGTATCCGTATCTTTGTCTGGGAGCGCATTACAGCCACGAGAGATATAACGGAACCGGATATCCGGAAGGGCTTAAAGGGGATGAAATTCCGGAAATAGCAAGAATTGTCGGCGTGGCTGATGCGTATGTTAACATGACGACAAAGAAAAGGTACAGGAATGCCCGTATGGATTTTGAGGCACGGGAAGCTTTTGTTAAAGGGACGGGAGAAGAGTTTGATCCTTCTTTTTCAGATATCATGATTAAGATAATAGATTCTGAAAACAGGGAAAAGGCTTCAGACAGCAAAGTGACACCGGAACAGGAGATTTCCTGTACGGTATACAGGGAGAATATTTCTGCCGGCATCCCGGTGGAAAGCGATATCGTGAAGATCAGCTTTGACTGCGAAATGCCTTTGGACGAAGGATATGAGTTTTGCTCTCCGTCTGTTGTGCTGTTTGATTCCTACGACAGGAGGGTTCATGATAATAAGAGGTCGATTGAAAGCTATCACTATTTTGAGTACGGTGAAATCTGGTTCGATAAATACAGCATCACAACAGAAGCCAGAAAAATTGAAGAGAGGATAACAGAGGACAACGGGAAAAGACATAACAATAAAGACAGTAATCATTATGAAATTCTTGCAGGGCGTTATGAAGACCATATGAAGCTTGTGATGATATCAAAGGATCTTTCAAAGGAAGTGACCGTAGCACTGCCCGGGGGATCCAAAGCCGCATATATCGGACTTACGGGAGAGAACTGCAGGATTAAAAACATTCATGTGCAAACTACAACGGAGAAGGTTGAACAGGGAGATATACCAAGAATTGTGGAACCGGTAAGTTACATTGATCATTTGGAGTCTGATATTCAAAATGTGCAGGTTGATCGTCTTCGCTCCGCTTATTCTGAAGGAGTTGAATTAAGGAAAAAAACGCAGATCGTATTTCACGCAATGACTCTGCCGGGTGCAACGCTGGTATGGCATTGTCCGTATATTGTATTATACAGTTCTGATGACGGAAGTGTCGGGGGAGAAAATTACAGGGAATATGCCCTCGTGAAGCTTAGTGGTGAAAATGAGTCCACAGAAGAATTTGCGGAAACTCATTTTGAGATGAAGAAGAAAGAAGCCTTCCCGGGATGGGATGAGTGGAGAAAGATTAATCAGGATGGTATGGATTGCAAGGTTTTAATTGAAACGAAAGGAAAGACGATTGTACTGAAAACTGAAAATCTCGGAGTGGAAATTAAGAACACGGCTGTCATCAAAGAAGAAGCGGATAAAATTTATGCGGCACTTACAGGCAATCAGGTGGCTTTGACGGACATACGGATAGAATACTTTTAGGCTTTGCACACGTAAAACTCAAAGCTCCTGAAGCTCTAAAACATCATGTATTCCATAAAAAGCTTATTAAAATCCTTATCGGAGGAGAGGACGATCTCTTCTCCCGTTTCCGCGAGAGCGCTCAAATGGGCACCTGCTTCATCCGGCGAGGATAAATATTTTACAGCTCCGGCAAGGGACGTATTTCCCGCCGCCACGCACCGGTCAAGCAGTTCTTCGGGAATCATTCCAATAGCAGCTGCCTTTGCCGGATCCAAAAAGAATCCGAAGCCCCCTGCGATATAAAGCTTGTCTATATCAGCAAAGCCTGCGCCATAGCGTTTAAGCAGGGTCTCAAAGCCGGCTCTTACAGCGGATTTTGCCAGCTGGATCTCCCGAACATCCCTTTGGGTAAAGTTTATCGTTTCTCCTTTTTCATTAATTGCCAGAGGAAAGCCATCATCAA
>JAILBQ010000145.1 GCA_024680815.1 Lachnospiraceae bacterium
AACATCAGGAAAACAGCCATTATCGGCCTCGGTCTCATAGGCGGATCCATCGCAAAAACCATAAAGAGAAAACACCCGGAAATCACCGTTGTCGCCTGCAACCGGAGCGAAAAGGCCTTAAAGAGCGCTCTCTCCGAGGGAGCGGCGGACATTGTTACCCGTTCCGTGGACGAAAATTTTTCGGACTGCGACCTTATCTTCCTCTGCGCGCCGGTGGAGACGAATCTTTCGTTTCTTCCCGCCCTTAAGCCGTATCTTAAGGAAAGCACTGTTTTAACCGATGCAGGAAGCGTTAAGGGCATTATTCACTCGGGGGTTTCCGCCGCCCTTCCCGGGGCGCATTTTATAGGGGGACACCCGATGGCCGGTTCGGAAAAATCAGGCTACGAAAACTCCACTGACCGCCTCTTTGAAAACGCTTATTACCTGCTGACTCCCGGGGAAAACGTGTCGGATGAAGAGACGGAGTCCCTTAAACAATTCATCGCCTCTCTGGACGCCATCCCTCTCGTTTTAAGTCCCGCGGAGCATGATCATGTCACGGCGGCGGTAAGCCATGTTCCCCATCTTGCCGCCTATGCCCTGGTTAAGCTCATAGCGGATTCGGATTCCCCTGAGGAATATATGAAGCGCATCGCGGCCGGAGGATTCAGGGACATAACGCGCATAGCCTCCTCCGACCCCACTATGTGGGAGCAGATTTCCCTGGAAAACCGTGAGCGGATTTCAGCCCTGCTGAAGACCTACATCAATTCCCTTTCCGGTATCCTGGAGCTTGTGGAGCGCGGAGACGGGGAAAAGCTGCATAAGCTGTTTTCCGACGCGAAGGATTACCGGGACTCCATGACTCTGACTTCACCGGGCCGGGGACAGCGTATTTTCGATTTCTTCTGCGATATCGTGGACGAAACCGGAGCCATAAACAATGTCACAGCCATTCTTTTTGAAAACTGCATTTCGATTAAAAACCTCAGCATAGTCCACAACCGTTCCTTTGAAAAAGGGGTTCTGCATATTGAATGTTATGACGAGCCGGGCAGGGACAGGGCAATAGAGGTTCTGAAATTGCATTCCTATAAGGTTTATATCTTCGACAAATAATCTTCGACAGTAAAAAAAGGACAGCTTATGAAGCTTTATCACGCATCTTCCTTACACGGAACCATGACGGTTCCCGGCGACAAATCAATATCCCACCGCTCGGTGATTCTGGGGGCCATCGCTGAGGGCGATACCCGTATCCGCGGCTTTTTAAAAAGCGACGACTGTCTGTCCACTATAAAAATATTCCGCGCCATGGGTGTATCCATCGAGGAAAAAGAGGATGAGCTTGTGGTGCACGGCGCCGGTCTTCACGGGCTTAAAGCGCCCATTAATTCCCTTGACTGCGGAAATTCCGGAACGACGGCAAGACTCTTATCCGGCCTTTTATCGGGTCAGTCCTTTTCCTCAGCTCTCACGGGGGATGCTTCCTTAAGCCGCCGCCCGATGAAGAGGGTGATTGACCCCTTAAGGATCCTGGGCGCCGATATCCGTTCTGAAACCGAAAAGGGAACCCTTCCGCTTCATATTTCTCCCTCAGGTCTCACGGGAAAAAGCATAACGATTCCGGTCTCCTCAGCCCAGGTTAAATCCGCCCTTCTCCTTGCGGGTCTTTACGCCGAAGGGGAAACGAGGGTAACCGAACCTGCCCTTTCGAGGAATCATACGGAGCTTATGCTGAAGGCCTTTGGGGCGGACGCATTCTCCGGGAGCTTCAAAGAGCCCACTGCCGTCATAAGGCCCGGAGATACCCTTCACGGTCAGGATATCACGGTGCCCGGAGACATCTCCTCCGCCGCCTTCTTTCTCGGGGCAGGGCTTATAACTCCCGATTCCGAAATCACCGTAAAAAACGTGGGAATAAACCCTACGAGAGACGGCCTCCTCCGGGTTTTAAAAGACATGAACGCGAATCTTACCATAGAAAATGAAAAAGAGGAGGGCGGTGAAAAATGTGCTGACCTCACCGTAAGAACCTCCTCTCTTAAAGCCGCACAAATCGGCGGCTCCCTTATACCTCTCTTAATAGACGAACTTCCCCTTATTGCCCTCCTTGCCACCCAGGCCGAAGGAAGGACGGTAATCCGGGATGCCGGAGAATTAAAGGTCAAGGAATCCGACCGCATCCTCCTTATGTCCGAGGGGTTAAACGCCATGGGAGCGAAGATCACTCCCACCGGGGACGGGATGGTCATCGAAGGCCCCACCCCTCTGCATCACGCCCGCATCGAAACCGGGGGAGACCACAGAATCGCCATGACCTTTTCCGTCGCCTCCCTTATAAACAGCGATGTGCAGTGCGTAACCCTCTCCGACTCCTCCTGCGTCTCCATCTCCTATCCCACCTTCTACCGGGATCTGGACGCGCTTATCTCCTGTTGATCCTCCCCGCAAGCAGGGAAAAGCCCGCAGTAGCGGGGATCATCAATATCAGCAGGGAACCTCCGCTAAGCACCCCCGCCAGCCCTCCCGCAGCGGGCCCGCAGAGAACGATGCTCACAAGCCCTGCAAGACGTCTCGCATGCTCCTTCGGATTGTCTTTATCATAGAGAGACGCGTGTCCCGGCCAGAACAGCGTTTTCACAATCCCCGGAAACAGAGCCCACAGGAGGCAGATCACCCAGCCTGCGGCCGCAAATATCAGCATAAAATACGAAACCATCACAAGACCGTCCATACTTTATCCCTACTGTATCGTGCATTTATCCGTGCTGCCGTCCGAGGAGGCAATTATGCTCTCTCCATCATCCACGACGGTGAGCATATAGAGC
>JAILBQ010000017.1 GCA_024680815.1 Lachnospiraceae bacterium
GTATTTTTTCTCCAGTTCCTCTGAACAGGCTGCATCCAGCCGGAACTGAGCCCGGGCGGTTTCGTCAATCCATTCCTCAGTAAGCTCTCTCATCGATCACTTCCTGCGTCAGATGCATCACCTCATAATTCTTTCCGTCAATAAAAGTGGACGACACCTCGGGATAAATCGAAAACTGTCCCTCCTCAACGAAGGTTTCCTTCGACAGCTTTTCCCCCCGTTCCAGAGCGTCCACAAGCTCGGTAAGCCTCGGTCCGTAAAGCGGAGAGCACTCGGTGTTCAGGGCAATGGTTCCGTCCAGGGTATATTCAAGTCCCTTCCTTGTGGAGTCGAAGGAAACTATCATGATTTCCCCGTTTCCGATGTCAGTCCCCGTCTTCCTTCCCGCTGCCCGTATTGCCTCTATGGCACCGTAAGCTTCATTATCATTTTCACAGAAAACGAGATTCAGTCTGTCGCCGAAGTGCTTCAGCATGTCCTCCATCACCTCTCGCCCTCTGGCCTGGGTGAATTCACCGGTCTGCTGATCCAAAAGCCGCCATGTGGGATTTTCCCTGACTGCCGCCTCAAGCGCTGCGGAACGTCCAATCTGTGCGGAGGCTCCGAGAGTTCCCTGAATATGTACTATATTTACCGCTTCGGTATAACCCTGTGCTTCAAAAAACCGTTTCAGCCATTCGCAGGCGCGCTTCCCCTCCAGCTCAAAGTCCGAGCCTATCCAGGCAGTATATAAATCGTTGTCCGCAACGGCCACCCGTCTGTCACAGACAATAACGGGGATCCCTGAATCTCTGGCTTCCTGGAGGGCCGAATCCCATCCGCTTTCCGTAATCGGATCCAGAAGGATATAATCCACGTCCTGGTCTATGAATTTCCTTATGGCCTTAATCTGGTTTTCCTGCTTCTGCTGGGCATCATCATAAATTAAATTATACTTATCCCCGTCTTCAAAAGCGCTTCGCACAGAGGTGGTTGAAGCCATACGCCAGTCCGACTCCGAACCCACCTGGGAAAAGCCTACCGTTATAAGCTCTTTTTCAGGCGCCTTATCTTTGCCTGCTTCCTTTGAATCGCTACAGCCGCACAAAAGTACGGCTGTAACCACTAAAATCAGAAATCTCTTCACGGATTTACCTGTTTTTTCTTGCACGCATTGCGGCAAACAGACTTTGAATAACGATAAATACGAAGAGCAGCGCCGCCGTAAGAATGTTCGGCCAGGAGCTCGCCAGCTTTCCGTTTGTTTTAACTATTGAAGATATGGTGCCGTTGATAAGAACACCTATAAAGCTTCCCAGAACATTTCCCACACCTCCGGTCAGGAGCGTACCTCCGATAACCGCCGAGGATATGGCGTCCATTTCCAGACCGGTTGCCTGCTGGACCGAACCGGCCATTGTATTCAGACAGTAACATATACCTCCTATTGAGGTAAGTACTGAAGAAAGCATATAAGCCTTCATTTTTGTTGCCTTCACGTTAAGTCCCATCATGGCCGCCGACTGCTCGCTACCGCCGATGGCATAAAGGGCTCTTCCGAATCTGGTATAACGGAGCATAAGGAAAATGATTATGAGCACTAAGAGCGCAATCAAGACCTCCACTCTGACGAAGGGCGCCATATATTTTCCCTTGTTGTTCGTATATCCGCCAAAGGGCAGGGTTATTTTGGCGTTGGCCCATTTGTAAAATGTCGCGTTGATCTCCTGGGTTATGGACACCTGCTCGGTGCAGATAACCGCCGTCATACCTCTTCCGAAGAACATCCCCGCCATGGTAACTATGAAAGGCTGTATATTCAGATAGCCAATAAGTGAGCCCTGTACAAGTCCGAAAACCACTCCGGTGATCAGCACCAGAAGACACATGGGGATAGCGCCTATACCGTTTCTCATGCCTACCGCAAGCATCATACAATCCATTGCGACCAGCGAGCCCACCGAAATATCTATTCCCGCTGTAAGCATGACCACCGTAAGACCGCAGGCCACGCAGATAAGTCCCGAATTAGTAATAAGAATATTCAGAAACGTCTGTAAATGCGTGAATCCCTTCGCACTGTATACTATACAGCCGCCGGCGTATAAAGCGATAAACAGCACGACTGTTATGAGCAGCAGCAGCGTATTTGAATTAATGTTTTTTGCTTTTTTCATGCCTTTGCCGCCTCCTTTCCGAACGCTTTAGCATTAGCGCGTTTTCTGAAGAAGGCCCTCACGGGAGGAGCCTGAATCGCCACGATTATTACAACTATGATGGCCTTGTAAACCGGGGCCTGGTCGGTGGAAACACCCAGGGCATACAGAGTTGTCGTTATGGCCTGTATCGTATAAGCTCCTATAATCGAACCGGCAAGATTAAATTTACCTCCGCCCAATGAATTTCCTCCGAGCGCCACTGCAAGGATCGCGTCCATCTCATAATAGAGACCTATATTGTTTGAGTCGGCACTGGTTATTCTGGAGGAATTTACCAGCCCCGCCACTCCTGCGAAGAAGCCGCAGATAACATAGGTAAGAAAGATTATCCTTTTTGAGTTAAGTCCCGCTATACGGCTCGCCTTTGAGTTGATACCCACAGACTGGATATACATTCCCAGAGAGGTTTTTCTCAAAACCACCGCCACGATGGCTATACAGATCGCCGCAATTATTATCGGCGTGGGAAGCGGACCGGTAAACGCACCGAACGCTCCGAACGTAGCATTGCGGATATAAACTATCATATTGTTGCAGACAAGAAGTCCTATGGCTCTTGCCGCCGAAAACAAAATCAGTGTTGCAACCATCGGCTGAATGCCGAAGTAAGCCACCAGAGTCCCGTTAAAGCAGCCGCAGAGGGTTCCCATCGCGAAAGCCGCAAGCACTCCGACGATCAGCGGAACCCTGAGCTCATTGGTGGACGTAACGCCAAAGCCGGCAAGAAGCATACAGCAGAAGCTCGCCGAAAGGCTCATGACCGAACCTACCGAAATATCGGTTCCCGCTGACGAGGACACGACCAGCGTCATCCCCAGGGCAAGTATTGCCACCTCGCTTCCTCGATTTAAAATGTCTATTATACGCCCGTAAAGAATTGTACCGCCTGAAGTTGTCTGGTTTAAAGTTATCGTAAAGAAGGAAAGAGGATTTGCTCCCACAGCCACGTCATGCAGTATGTTTAACGCCATAACGAGGATCAGGGCGACTACCGGCAAAAGCAGCGGCCAGGATTTAATCTTATTCCATAAAGAACTGCTGTCTGTACTCATTCGCCCTCACCTCCCGCTATTGCATGCATTATCTTCTGCTCAGTGATATCACCGCCTATCTCTCCAACCTTTTCCCTGTCACGCATAATGACCATACGGTTGCAGGTACGCACCATTTCCATTATCTCGGAGGAAATAAACATGATACTCTTTCCCTGCCCCGCGAGCTCGACTATAAGCTTCTGTATTTCCGTTTTTGTTCCTATATCTATTCCGCGGGTGGGCTCATCCAGGATCAGAAAATCCGGGCTTGTGGCAAGCCAGCGGGCCAGAATGACTTTCTGCTGGTTTCCGCCCGACAGCTGCTTCACAAGCGTATCCGGTGACGGCGTTTTTATTGAAAGCAGATCAATATACCGGTCGGCTATCTCGTTCTGCTTCTGACGCGACAGCTTTTTAAACATGCCGGTTTTGGCCTGAAGGGCGAGGATGATATTCTCTCTTACCGTAAGGTCTTCGATTATCCCTTCAGCCTTTCTGTCATCGGGAAGCATTCCCATGCCTAAATTCATAGCGTCTATAGGCTGGTGAATCTGCACATCCTTATCCTTAACCTTAAGGGATCCTGTGTTTGCCCTGTCGGCTCCGTATATGGAGCGGGCCAGTTCGCTTCTGCCGGAGCCTAAAAGCCCGCCTATGCCAATAACCTCTCCCTTATGTATCTCGAGGTCGAAAGGCTTAACCGTTCCGATATGAGCAAGTCCTTTGGCTGATATCTCCAAAGGCTCGTGGGAAAGATCCTTGGTTTCTCCCTTGATCGCCGCAAGGTCATCCAGATCCTTTCCCATCATTGCTGCAACCAGCTTCACTCTCGGAAGGTCGGCTATCGGATACTCACCCACCAGCGCCCCGTTTCTTAAAACCGTGATTCTGTCACATACGGCATATACCTGCTCAAGGAAATGAGTTACGAAAATAATGCCGACGCCCTTTTCCTTAAGCATGCGCATAAGTTTGAACAGCTTTTCAACCTCCTCGTCATCCAGCGAAGAAGTAGGCTCATCAAGGATTAAAACCTTGCATTCCATATCTACAGCTCTTGCAATGGCCACCATCTGCTGAATTGCAAGAGAATAATTTTCAAGATTTTGTGTAACATCAACGCTTATTCCGAGATCGTCCATTATCTTCTGGGATTTCACGTTGTAGGATTTGCGGTCCACTGTCTTCAGCTTTGTCAATGGCTCTCTGCCGATAAACAGATTCTCCGCTACCGAAAGATTGGGACAGAGATTGACCTCCTGATATACCGTTGAAATACCGACATTCTGAGCATCTCTCGTGGAATGGTTCTTTACCGGTTCATCAACTCCCTCTATATGTATTTCTCCGGCTTCAAAATCATTAATACCGGTAAGACACTTTATAAGTGTGGATTTGCCGGCTCCGTTTTCCCCCATAAGAGCGTGTATCTCGCCCTTACGCAAGGTAAAGTCAACATTTTCCAACGCCTTTACCCCAGGAAAAGTCATACTTATACCGCGGGCGGTCAGTACAACATTATCTTCCATGTCACTGTCTCCTTTCCTCATAAATATGCAGCTATTATTTTTAAAAAAAGGGGAGCCCTTTTTACCGGGGCTCCCCTGGCTTGTAATACCTGATATTAGTAGAGCTGTGAGCTTACAACATCGGCTGTAACAACCGTGAAGGTCTGAGGCTCGCCGTCAACTGAGAAATCAACAGCAGCATCCTCAAGGGCATACCAGTTATCAGGAATGATTATGCTTGCTTCGGGCTTTCCGCCGCTGGCAAGAGTCTTGATTACGTTGTCAACATCGGGTGCTCCCATAGGATTGCACTGGAAGTCAGCAGAAATCTTGCCGTCAAGAACGTTCTGAAGAGCCGCCTTACAAGCATCGTAAGAGATAAGAACAACATCGTTGCCGGGGCCATACTTAACGCCTGCGTTGTCCATGGCTGTCATGGCGCCGAATGCCTCGTTATCGTTCTCGCAAACTACAACGTTGAACTTGCCTTCATAAGACTTGCAGTAAGACTCCATAACCTGCTGTCCGCCTTCTTCTGTGAAGTCACCGGTCTGCATGTCAAGGATGTTCCAGCCTTCTCTGTCAGCAATAGCCTTGAAGCCGTTGGTACGTCCGATCTGAGCGGAAGCACCGGTTGTTCCCTGGATAATAAGAGCGTTGATTTCCTTGATGCCTTTCTTCTCTGCATAAGCCTTCAGCCATTCGCCGGCAGCTTTACCTTCTTTTTCGAAGTCGGAGCCAACCCAGGCAACATACTTATCGGAATCGTCGATTGTACGGTCAATAACGATTACAGGGATACCTGCGTCATCGCACTCTGTAAGAACTGTATCCCAGCCTGTTGAAACGATGGGGTCGATGATGATGTAATCAACACCCTGCTCTATGAAAGCACGAACTGCCTCAAGCTGTGCTGCCGAATCGTTATCGCAGTCCACAAAGCTTAATTCGTATCCGTTTGCCTCAGAGAACACGTCCTGTGCGCTCTTTGTGGAAGCGGTACGCCAGTCAGACTCATGTCCCACCTGAGCGAAACCTACAGTGATGAGCTCGCCGGAAGCAGCCGCTTCTTCAGCTACCTCAGACTCCGCAACTTCCTCAGCCGCTTCTTCAACATCAGCGGCAGGCTCGGGAGCCTCTGCCTCAGCCGCAGGCTCTGCAGCGGGCTCTGCAGCCGGAGCCGGAGCAGCCGCTTCGCCGCAGCCAGCTACGAGAGACGCAACCATAACTGCCGAAAGAATTGCGCTTAAAACCTTCTTTTTCATTTTTTTCCTCCTGTTTTACTTTGTCGGGCAGCCCAAAACAGAGCAACCCATAAACTGTATTTTAAAAGAATTTTAAAATCATTTTCGATTATCCGCCATAGAGATTTTTCTTCAAACAGTTATCATTTTTATTCAACTTATGACAAAAAAATGAACAAATTAATATTTCTTATTCAATTTGTTAAAAATTTTACTCATCCAATGCCTCTTTGATCTGTTCCGTTCGTTTCGGAATCAGGATTTCCACCCTTGTCCCCTCCCCGAAAACACTCGTAAATGTAATACCGTAGCCTTCGCCGTAATTAAGCCTTAAACGCTCCGCCACATTAGCTATCCCGAAGCCGCTGTTGTCCTCCTCCGGCTGGATCTTTCCTGATACCAGATCCCGAAGCCTGTCAAGCTGCTCCTCCTTCATTCCGATTCCGTCATCCTCCACAACGAGCATGAGGTTTTCACCTTTGTCCTCAATCCCTATTCTGATTGTTCCCATGTCCCGTTTATACTTAATACCGTGATAAAGCGCGTTTTCAACCACGGGCTGAAGCGCCATTTTTAATATGAGGTAATCGAAAAATTCCCCGGGTATCTCTATCGAGTAAGATAGTATATCCCTGTAACGAAACTGCTGTATCTTAAGATAAGCGTCGATATGGGAAATTTCCTCCTCGATACGGATAAAATCCCGTCCCCCGGAAAGCGTGGTTCTGAAGAACATGGACAGACTGGTGACAATTTCCGCCACATCATCTTTTCTGTTATCCTCGGAGAGCCACACTATATTATCCAGGGTATTATACAGGAAATGGGGATTAATCTGGGCCTGAAGAAGCTTTAGCTCCAGATTTCTCGAGTTGATCTGTTCCTGTTTTATATTATCAACGAGAGCTCCGATCTGGGAAATCATGGAGTTAAACCGGTTGCTCAGAATCGCAATTTCATTGTCTCCGGGCATAGGTTCGGAACGAACGGAAAAATCTCCCTTTCCCACCCGTTCCGTTACGATGCAGAGCTCCTGAATCGGCCGGGTTATACTCCGGGTTATGACGAGGGATAAGAATATGGCCAGAAGAAGCACCATAAACACCATAAGGATCGTGGAGTCCATAAGTCTGCGGCGCCAGGCATCCATTTCCTGACGTACCTCTTCCATGTGTTCGGTTTCATAATAAATATACTCCGAAATTTTCTCCTGGATGAGCTCCGTGATGATCCTTATATCAGTATCGAGACGCACCATGTTTTCCTCATAGTAGCCCGAGATCTTCACTGTGGAATCTATGTCGTTCATCCTTTTCCGCAGGGTGATCATAAGCTTTATTATGCTTCGTATCCGCTCACTTGACTCCTGGGAAGTAGAATCCGCCTTCATGTTTTCAAGATCCGTTTCCGCGTCAGTGATCATCCTGTCCGGGTTTTTCATACCCAGCTCGCTTTCGATCTCAGCCTTGTTCATGGAACGGGCTATCATCTGGTAGACCACAGCGTCCATTTCTTCCTTGAAGGCCAGATTATACGTGTTGATTCTGGTCACATTTTTTACGATTGCGTCATAGGAATTATAAAGACGGTTAAGATTATGCAGAAGAAAACCGGACACTACGATAAAAGGCAGCAGAAGCAGTGCCACCATCACAGCCAGCTTTTTTTTAAGGGAAATGCTTTCAAGAAGCGCTCGAAGTTTTCTGTCCTTCTTCATTGCCGCTTATCCTCTCAGGTCTTCCCTCTTGCCCGGTATTCCTTTGTTGTCATTCCCTGGGTTTTTTTGAAAGTATAGCTGAAATAGTGAGGATCCTTATAGCCCACCTGATAGGCAATCTCGGAAGACCTGAGATCCGTGGTCATAAGGAGCTCCCTTGCCTTGTCCATTCTCTTTTTAATAAGATATTCTATAAAGGTAACTCCCATCTCCTGGGAAAAAACTGTAGAAAAATGATTCGGGCTGATATTTGCCACAGAGGACACTGTATTAAGGGAAATATCCTCCCGCTGGAAATTTTCGTCGATATACTCAAGCGCTTTTCTTAATATCCTGCCGTAACGCTTTGCGGAGCTGTTGTCCCGGAGTCTTATAACCTCCGCAAGATACCGTTTAAGATACTCTCCGGCCTCCTCCGCCCCGGCCATTTCCGCCACCACTGCGTCAATCCCTCCGCAGAGCTCATCCAGTGCGGAGAGCTCGCCTCCCAGCTCATTGACAAAGCGGGCCATGGCAAAATACATGTCCATGGTCAGATATTTTAAAAAGATCATGGAGCGGACATTCTGCTCCCCGATGGAATGAAACACTCCTTCAAGGAAAGGCTCCACCTCATCAAGAGTACCGGTTCGAAGGAAATTTTCCAGTACCTTCCGCACGTTTTCATTTGTCATAACGGCGTTGATATCTATCTTTTCCAGCGGCTTTCCGGTCTCTTCCCCCGCTTCCTCCGCGTAAACCACCCGGTTCTGCTCCATAAGGAACCGTCTTGAAAAAGCCTTGTTTGCTTCATAATAAGTGGCGCGTATCTCACTGATACGATCCACCCTGGTTCCGACGCCTATAAAGTACTCCGCCTGTGGATATCTCGAAACAAGGTTGATAACGGCCTTCAATCCCTCGGAAAGACACTCATTTTCATCTCCGGAGGAAATAAGTATGGCAAACCCCTCAATCCCCCTGTCAAAGGTATACCATCCCTCCAGAGAGTCAAGCAGCTCCATGAGAGCCTTTCGGAAATTGTTCCTGGTCTCCGAAAATGCGTCTCCGGCCTCTCCTTTTACTCCGAAATATAAAAGAACCATGCGGAAATGCCTCGCAGTCAGGTTTATCTCAAGCTCCCTGGCCACCTCCAGTATCTCCGAAGTAGGCTGGGCATTCATGACTATTGTAGAAAAAAGACGAAGCTTTTGAAGCTGCCTTCTCTCCTCTTCCGCTTCTTTCGACCAGTCAACCTCTCCTCCGCCGGCGCGTTCCGTTTCAATCCGCTCCTGAACCTTTTTTATCGATTCCAGCAGCTTTGCCGGAGTTATCGGCTTTAGAAGATATTCCGTCACCCCTAAGGATACCGCCTTCTGGGCATAGGCAAATTCATCATAACCCGAGAGAATGATGATGCTTAAGTCAGGCAGTTCCTTTTTTACCAGCTCCGTAAGCTCCAGACCGTCCATAAAGGGCATTTTTATATCCGTCACGAGAATATCCGGCTTAAGATCAAGGATCATCGGATATGCCAGCTCTCCGTCACTGGCTTCTCCCACAAATTCAATATCCTCACCCTGCCAGTCAATATGCTTTTTTATTCCGTCACGCATGACGATTTCGTCTTCCACAAGAAAAAGCTTTACCATAGGCTTAAGCATACCCCAATCGGAATAAATTGGCAACAGTGAAGGCCTGTTCGCCGGCTCTTTCTTAAGGTATTCGGAAAAACATATTCAGACCTATTGATATTGCCGCCAGAGACTCTATAATAGTTAGAAAAGGAAGGATATTTTCAGAACGGACGATGAAAAAACACGGTTTTGAAATTGCATTGATTCTGCTTATTCTGCTGGCTGCCGCAGCATTTCCGGCTATTGCCAGCTTAAACGGCCCCTCCCCCCATCCGTCGGTTTCCGATGTAAACATCAAAAATGCCAAAAAAGCGGCGGAGCGGATGGCTGCGGCCAATGAAGATCCGGAAGAAAGTCAGGCAGAGAACGATACCGGTGATGAAGTAAAGGAAGCAGAAAACTCCGAAAACCAGGATCCTCTTCTTTATTCCATTGACGTGCCTGTCTATGCGCCCGGGGCAGATTACGGTGCAGGAAACTCCTACAGTGCTCCCAGAGGCTATGCAATAGATTCCGCCCGTTCTCCCGTATCGGGAAAAGCCAGTGCCGTGATGACCTGGCAGGTTCCGCAATACTACACCACCTATACCTATGAGGAATACTATGAGGAAACCGTTGAAGAGCCTTCTGAAACCACATCGGAGAACGGAACTTCTTCGTCGTCCGGCTCCTCTTCGTCAGGTTCGTCCTCTTCCTCTTCCTCCTCGGGCTCGTCGTCATCAAGCTCATCCTCTTCTTCATCCTCGAGTTCGAGCTCTTCTTCGTCCTCTTCCTCCAGCCCCGGCTGGGACAACGCTAAATACGCGGTTAATACCACAAACAACACCTTTCACCGTACCAGCTGCAGCACGGTTAAAGATAATCATGATTCTCCGGGCATAATTCCCACCACCTTAAGCCGGGAGGAGCTCAACCGTCTTTATACCCCCTGTGATACCTGCCAGCCGATGGCAGGGAGCGAATAAAAGAAAAAGCAAAAAGAAAGCCCCGGAAAATCGGGGCTTTCTTCTTTATAGTGGAGCTTCAGGGACTCGAACCCGGGACCGACCGGTTATGAGCCGGCTGCTCTAACCAACTGAGCTAAAGCTCCTGATACAGAAAAAAGAAAAAGAAGAGTTCCGTCTGGCGGAACTCTCCGCAAAAAACTAAATGACCCGGACGAGAATTGAACTCGTGTTACCGCCGTGAAAGGGCGATGTCTTAACCTCTTGACCACCGGGCCTTGTCGTCGGGACTTCGTCCCGAACGCCTTTGAACGCGCCAGCGTTCAATCGCTCCCCGAGTTGGGCTCGAACCAACAACCCTTCGGTTAACAGCCGAATGCTCTACCATTGAGCTATCGAGGATGATCGTCGGGACTTCGTCCCGAACGCATTTGCAGACTTTTCAGGC
>JAILBQ010000024.1 GCA_024680815.1 Lachnospiraceae bacterium
CCCGCGTAATAAGCCTTCCATTCCTCCTCTCCGAAGCTCATAAAATCGTCGAGTATATAGACCGCGGTGTCTCCCTCCTTGATGTATTTTTTATCGCCGTACCTGTCTTCTCTGAACTTCTGCCGCGCAAAGTAGTAATTATCTATAAGATCTTCATGTGGCGCCGCTTCCGCTATGGCTTCTTCATAGAGCGGGAGATATTCTTCTTTAAGCTCATCTATTTTATCCCAGAGCTTTGAAATATCCGCTTCGCCGAAATTCAGCATATTGACAACGGTATGCCCCCCGTCACCCACGAAGTACTGAAGTCTTCCAACACCGAAGAGATGCTCAGGGTAATTACGGGATTTCAGCATCTTCAATGTGAATTCCCCCACCTCGCCGTATCCTTTAAGCGCTTTTTCAAGGCCGTATTCCCTGATCTCGTCATTTAAGACCGCCTTTCCCGGACACCCGTAAAAATAATCGAAGGAAAAGAGGAGCTCGTGGTAGGTATAGTCCGCCAAATCCTCCGGAAGGTTCAGATCCTTGTCCAGCTTTGCAAGGATCGGCTCCGCGTAATGCGGATCGATATCGGCCATATCTTCCGTATTGGGATCGCCGTTCAGATAGAAGGTCTCACCGTTGAACACGCTGTAATGGTAGATGAGATCCGAAAAGATGTCCGAAAGGGTAGACAACGGGAAATAGACGTCCTTATCATCCCCGTATACCTCGATCTCGTATTTCGCAAAATCAAAGGCAGCTTTTCCGCTTCCGGAATATGTCACGTCCTTTACCCTGGTATAGGGAAGACCGTCGTTATAGCCGTTGGGCATCCCCTCCTGAACGAGACACATGATATTTGTAAATTCGCCCATATCTTCGGATTCGAGGGTATCGTGGACCACATCCGCCACCGCTTCACCATGGGCGCTCTTTAAATGATAGATCCCGTTTTTTTCCTTTGTGACGGTCATGATCTCCGGCCCGGGATCCTTGCTCTCCTTAACCACGCAGTCATAATATTCCTTGATCCCCACATAGGGAATGTTTGGATAATCTTCGTAATAACGGATCGCGATTTTCTGATCCGTCATCTTCTCCTTAAATACGGGGTATTCCTGCTCCGTAAATTCCCCGGTGGTCTTTGTTACCCCCTTAAGGGCATCAGCTTCATTGTAAGCATAATCCGTAACTTTGACTTCATCCCCGTAGATCGTGGCAAAATCATCCCGCATCGAAATGGTCTCAAACCCCTTCTCCTCGCAGGTCTTCTTCATGGAATCCGCTTTCTCCGGGCTTCCATGCTCCCTTTCAAGGTCGTCGCAGAGCACGAGGTACGCTTTCCCCTCATAGTCCGGGTTGTTCACGGTATACTGGGCCATCGAGATGTCCCCGGAGCTGTTGCCGAAGGCCAGTACCGGCACCTTGCCGATCTCCAGCGCGATCTCGCTTACCTTATTCATCTTGATGGTCTTTATGATAAGATCGCCGCCAAGGATCACTTCGTCGTCCTTTGAATAAACGTATTCCAGCCCGTCTTCCCCGTTCTGACCGGTAGCTACCATGGTATAGCTCATGCCAATGACCCTGTTTTCCGGAATCGGCAGGGTATCCTCTATTACGGCGCGCACCAGAGTCCTGTCGGAGCCGCTGACGATATAACAGGTAAAATCATTGGCATCCAGGTATTTTACCAGAGAGACCATGGGCGCGTAGAAGGCGTCTCCTCTGGTAAGGTTTTCAAATCCGTCCGCTTTGCTCATCATAAAGGCCTTCGTGTAGTCCTTCATCTCCTCTATGGTCATGCCGGCGTAGGCCTGACCCGCGTATTTCGCGTGCAGGGTTTTGTTGCCCTCAGGCATATTTCCGGTCTTTATCCCCTCCTCCAGGGCAAGGGCGAACTCCTTCATGTCCGAGGGAGCAGTGAAGGTGTCGTCGTAAAGAGCACGGTGAATGAACATCATATATTCAAAATATGAGGGATAGAGTTCTCCTATTATCGTCCCGTCCAGATCAAAGACCGCGATCCGGTCCTCCACGGGAATATATTTGTCCGATGCTTCATCCGTAGCCGACTTTACATATTCCTCGATGGACGCAGCCGCTGCGGAACCCTCGCTCCAATACGAAAGGGACGCCTCCTTTGGAGTGTCCGCGAAAGCCATGCCCGACACACCAAACACCAGGATCGACATGACCAGTGCCGAAAACAACAGTTGTAACCACGGTTTTGTCTTTTTCATGAAAGCCTCCTTTACGGGTCAGATTTTTATCTTACTCATTATAACATGATTTGGTTGCCAAAAGTAATTTTTTTAAGTTGATTCAAAATCTGCCGAATACCGCAGTCACAGACAGGTTATTGTTGTGATTGTCCTGTATATACGATAAAATAGACGCGCATGAAATGGTAAAAAAAGACTGATCGAGATCTTATGAGACGGAGGCCTGGATGTACAGAAGATTTTTATTGGTTTTGGCGGCAGCGGCAGTGATATCTCTGGTATTGACGGGATGCGGAAAAAAGGGAGACAGCCCGGCGGAAAATATTATCACAGAGGAAGCGGAAACGGAAGAAGAAGCGGAAACGGAAGAGGTAGCGGAAACGGAAGAGGCAGTTCAGGACGATATTCCCATGGTCGGGCTCGTCACTTATACCGGCGGTGTTGAGGACGGCTCGTTCAACCAAAGCGCCTGGGAAGGTCTGTCCAGACTCGCAGGCAGTATTGATTGCGAAACCCGCTTTCTGGAATCCCGGGCAGCCGGTGATTTTCAAAAGAATATGCATTCATTGATCGATGAGGGATGTGACCTGTGCTGGGGCATAGGCTACAGCTGCGCGGATGCACTTCTTAAAGAAGCTGAAGAGCATCCGGACAATTCCTTTGCGATCGTTGATTATTCTTATCCCGAAACGCCTGAAAACATGACAGGTGTGATGTTCAGGGCTCAGGAGGGGGCATTTCTGGCGGGTTATATCGCCTGCTCCGTTACGGAGACCGGAAATATCGGCTTTGTCGGAGGGGAGCACAATGAGATTATCGATCAGTTTCAATACGGCTATCAGGCGGGGGCGGCCTATGCGGCTAAGATAAAGAATAAGACGGTTGAAGTAAGAACAGTATATGCCGAAACCTTTTCCGATACGGAAAAAGGAAGAACTCTTGCCGCAGGACTTTACGGCGATGGCTGCGATATCGTATTCCATGCAGCCGGTCAAACAGGCCTGGGTGTTATAGATGCAGCAAAGGATGCTGATAAATATGTTATCGGTGTAGATAAGGATCAGTCATATCTGGCGCCGGATAATGTGCTTACAAGTGTATTGAAAAATGTAAATGCCGCCGTATTTACGGTTTCAAAAGAATATTTAAGCGGTGATGATATCGGGGGAAAGACGATAAGTCTGGGCCTTGCCGAGGACGCTGCAGGCATAAGCGAGGAGCACTGGCTTTACTCAGATGAGATTTATGAAGAAGTTCTTAAGCTCGGAGAAGACATAGCTGAAGGCCGGATTGTGCCGCCGGATACTGAGGCGGCATACAATTCCTTTTTGGAGGAGCCCGCGGGACTGTGATATTTTTCAGGCTGTTTATCGGGCTCATAGGTAAAGGAGAGGGAACGAACTGACCGCCTGCCTTGATTTCAGGGTAAAGAGGGAGTAAAATATTTACAGGTGGGGTTCGATGAAATACAGAATCGCTTATTTTACGTCCGACTGGAACTACGAGATCGTTGGAACGACGCTCCGCGGACTTAAAAAATATACTGAAGATCATGAAGACGTCTCCCTGTGCGTGTTTGACTGCTTTGGCAAGTTCGAAAACACCGTGGTAAACAGGACTGAATTCGACATCATCAATCTTCCGAATTTACGCCAGTTTAATGGTGTTTTGATCCAGGCGAACCAGATAGTGAATGATAACGCCAGGGATCAGTTGAAAAAGCGGATTGAAGAGGCAAAGCTGCCGGCTGTTTCCATAGAGGTGCCTATGGAGGGCTGTGTCTGCCTCGGGACGGATAACTATTCGGCCATGCGGGAAATGGTGGAGCATCTTCTGGATGTTCATTTTGTGAGCCGGCTTGCGTTTGTTGAAGGGCTTGAGGGAAACCCGGAGGCAGATAACCGCAAGAAGGCTTTTTCCGATGTCTGTTCGGAACGCGGGATAAAGACTGAGGATATCCGGTATTTTAAGGGGGGATGGATGCAGGAGGACGGCCGTGCCGTGGGGCATGAGGTTTTAAAGACCCCGTCGAACCTGCCGGATGCCATAGTCTGCGCAAATGATGAAATGGCCTTCGGAGTGATGGAGGTACTTCAGGCAAGTGGCATCAACATCCCGAATGATGTGATAGTAACCGGCTTTGACGATATTACCTCCTCCGCGCTGTATCAGCCGCGACTCACCACTCTCAGCCGTGATTACGCGCTTATTGCCTATCACGGCATGGACAAGCTCATTTCCATGATTGAGGGGAACGAGGAGCCGGACGAGAGTGACAGTGCCTACCACTGTGTGTTTTCGGAATCCTGCGGCTGCAGGAGCGGCGCCGAGGAAGAGTTTTCGATGATAAAAAGCCGGTTTTTCCGTACAAACCGGTTTATGAAAGACTACTACATGATTCAGGAAAAGCTTGTGGCATCGCTGTTTGAATCGGATCGCCTTCCTGATATTATGAATACGGTCGAACGCAATTATGAAGTCTTCGGGTGTGATAATATTTATTTATGCATAAACGATTTCTATTTTGACAATTATGAGAAATCCACCTGGAGAAACCGGGCCCGGACCTTTTCGGATCATATGATTCTTGCGGCGGAGGGAACGCCTTTGAGGAGACCGGATACCAATCATGTTTATTCCCGGTTTCCCACCGACGAGCTTCTGCCGGAGAAGATACTTGAACGGGAACGCTTCATGGTGTTTTACCCTTTGCACTATAACACTTATTCCATAGGATTTATCGCCCTGAACGGAGTTTCTCCCGCGGCCGAAGCCAATCTTCTGGAGAGTACGTTCACCTTTTTCGACATTGCGATTGAAAATGTCAGGAAAAAATACATAATGAAAAGCCTGAACGGAATGCTGGACAGCCTCTATGTCCGGGATTCCCTGACAGGACTCTACAACCGCTTCGGCCTTGAGCGCTACGGCAAACAGATGTATGACCGGATAGTGCGCCGCGGCCAGCAGGCCCAGTTCTTTTTTATAGATATGGATAACATGAAGCTGATTAACGATGTGTACGGCCACGAGGTGGGAGATGAGGCCATACGCACCGTGGCCGAGCTGCTGGCAGGTATTTGCGGAAACGACGGTTTTCTGATGCGCTTCGGCGGGGATGAGTTTCTGATTATCGCGGACGAGGGCGTCAGCAATATGCGCTTCGCCATCGAGAAGGGTGTCAGGGACATTAACGACGAGGGCAGACATTCCTTTGAGCTCAGCCTGAGCGTGGGAGAATACAGGACTGACGGAATCACCCGCCGTTCGCTGGAGGAATGCATAACGGCGGCAGATGAAAAAATGTACGAAGTTAAAAAGCAGAAGAAATGCGGCAGGTAATGGAAAACGACGAGCTGATTGTGGAGGGGTGCCGCTTCAATTCGGTGGCAGATGCTGCCAGAGCAAGGGAAGAGGTTAAGAAGGCGGCCTATATCCGCTCAAAAATGAATTACAACGATCCGGAGAGCGCTCTTGCAATTTATGAAAAGATGCTGTCCAATAAGATCTTTATTACGCCGCCGGGGGGCTTTTTCTTAAAGGAGGTCCGCGACCGGCTTATTTACAGTGGAATTGAGGAGGAGCGGATTCCTGCGGTTCCGCTGTCCCACATGTATTCTTTTGCTCCCGCCGCTGCAGCTGAGGAAGTGCGGCCCCGTCGCAGGGTTGTGCCGGAGGTCGATAAGGATCTTTACCGCAATCGTTTTATTGTATCGGCCTGTGTTAATGTGATTCTTCTGCTGGCTATTGTTGCCATGTTTGTGATTGCGATAACGTCCGCCAATCCGAATGTGCTGAACTATGAGAGGGCCGTGCAGGACAAGTATGCGGCCTGGGAACAGGATCTGACTGAAAGGGAAAAGGAAGTGCGTTATCAGGAAAAAAAGCTTTTAGAGGAGGAACGTTGAACCCATGGAAAAACTCAAGATTCTTATTGCTGACGATGAAAGCAGGATGCGCCGACTCGTCAGCGATTTTTTATCAAAGAAAGGTTATGAATGCGTTGAAGCCGCGGACGGTCAGGCAGCGGTGGACTATTTTTTCAGTGATGAAGGAAAGGATACGGCGCTTATCATTCTGGATGTGATGATGCCCCGCATGGATGGCTGGCAGGTTGTAAAGGAAATCCGGCAGTATTCAAAAGTTCCTATTATCATGCTGACGGCCAGAACGGAAGAGCGGGATGAATTGCTGGGTTACGAAATCGGCGTGGACGACTATGTGGCCAAACCCTTTTCGCCGAAGATTCTTGTGGCCCGCGTGGATGCAATCTTAAGGCGAACCGCCCAGACAAGCGCGGATGACCGGATAGAGATCGGCGGCATTGTGGTGGACAAAACGGCTCATTCCGTAAGTATAAACGGTGAAAACATCGAATTAAGCTTTAAGGAGTTCGAGCTTCTGACGTATTTTCTGGAAAACGCGGGAATCGCCCTTTCCCGTGAAAAGATTCTGAATAATGTCTGGAATTACGATTACTTCGGGGATGCCCGAACCATTGATACCCATGTTAAAAAGCTTCGCGCGAAGCTCGGCGAGAAGGGAGATCTGATAAAAACCATCTGGGGACTCGGGTACAAGTTTGAGGCTTGATGCCAGGATGCCGGAGGTAATCACCTATGAGGGAATTTTTCAGGGAACTCTTTCTCCTTTTGATGTATCAGCCAAGAAGAATGCCAATTTCAAGTCCCAGATGTACGAAGTGTTGAGAGGAGGAGTATATGAGTTCTGTGAAAGAAACGAGTGAGGCACATGCCCAGACAAAGAATGATATAGGCAGGCTTGTGATTGCGGGAGTGTCAATCGTACTGGAAATTGTTGTGATCCTGCTGCTGGTTTTATATGTTGCGAAACAGGCCTGGTGGATTCTTCTGTTCTTCCGTGCGGGGGCCTTTGCGCTTGTGCTCTATATCTATGCCAGGCGCGTGACTCCGGCAATGAAGATGCCCTGGCTCATGGTTATCACCCTTCTGCCCATATGCGGCGCGACCCTCTATTTCCTGATCGGTCATAACAGAGGCACGAAGAAGATGAAGGAGCGATATGCCATAGCGGACAGTATCCTTGAGCGGCTTCTTCCCGAAAAGGATGAGGTTATTGAAAGGGCCGAAGCTTTTGATAAACGTGTCGCCAATATTAACAAATATATTAAAAAAGAGGCCGGCTATCCGGTATATGACAATACCTCCGTTACATATTATGACGACGGGGCAAAGGGGCTTGCGGCGCAGAAAGAGGAGCTCAGGAAAGCACAGAGCTTTATCTTTATGGAATATTTCGCCATTGAGGATTCCGAAAGCTGGCGGGGTGTGGAGGAGATTCTGGAGGAGCGCGCAAAGGCGGGAGTTGAAATCCGTATTTTCTACGACGATATGGGAAGCATCGGATATATCAACAAAAGCTTTATCAAAAAGCTCGCGGATAAAGGTATAAAGGCCCGTATTTTCAACCCCTTCATGCCGGGGCTCAATCTGTTTTTAAATAACCGCGATCACAGGAAGATCACGATAATAGATGGGCAGGTGGGCTTCACCGGAGGTTATAACCTCGCTGATGAGTATTTCCACGTGACCGAGCCCTTCGGTTTCTGGAAGGATACGGGAGTCAGGCTTGAGGGCGAGGCCGTAAAGAGTCTCACCGGGGCGTTTCTGGAGATGTGGAATGCCACCAGTGATAAAGACGGAATAGATAAGGATGTCTTCAAATATCTTCCGGAGGTAAAAAACAGCTTTGATAACGCAGGCTTTGTTCAGTTCTACGGCTGTTCCCCGATGTTCGGTGCGACGGTTGGAGAGGATGTATATATAAGCATAGCCAACGCCGCCCAGGATTACGTCTGGTTTATCACTCCTTACCTCATCATAACCGATGAGATGACAGCGGCCCTTTCCCTTGCGGCAAAAAGGGGAGTGGATGTGCGCGTCATCACTCCGGGGATTCCCGATAAAAAAATGATCTACAGCGTTACCCGCTCCTATTACAACGGTCTGGTCAGAAACGGGGTGAAGGTATATGAGTTTACCCCAGGCTTCTGTCACTGCAAGATGTCCGTAATGGATGGTATTCTCGCGACCTGCGGAACAATTAATATGGATTACAGAAGCCTGTACCACCATTTCGAAAACGGATGCCTTATCGCTGACAACCAGGCTGTGGCCGACATAAAACGGGATTTCGAAGAAACCATCGGGAAATGCCGAGACGTAACGGAGCAGTATAGGACGGGCAGAGGAGAGTTTCTGAGACCGGGACAGGTGTTCTTAAGACTTATCGCGCCTCTTCTGTAAAAGAGGAATCAGGGATCTTAAGCCGCATTAAAAAAATCAGTGTAAAAGCAGGCAGAAAGGGGAAGAAATGAAAAAGATCGCGTTGTATATCCTGCTGGCAGGTTTGATTCTGGGATTGACGGGTTGTGTGGAGGAGGATTTTGAAGCGTATGAGACCGAAGAGACGGATACGGAGGAAACGGATGAGGAAGCCTCTCTGATTGATGAGCTTATAGAAATATGGAACGAAGAGGACGGAGAGGAAGAAGACGAGGAAGAAGAGGAGAAGGAAGAAGAGAGCGAAACAGAGGAAGCCGCCCCGGATGAAGAGGAGGAAGATAAGGATACCGCTTCAGAGGAAGAGCCGGCGGAAAACGATAAGACAGAGAAGGAAGAAAAGACAGAGGATGAGGGCACGGGAAACAGAGTAACCGTCGATATCCCCGCCTCCGAGCTTTCCGATGAAGCCATTCGGTTCAGGACGGTAACGCTGGATAATAAAGAGGTAGGGCAGGAGATATTTTCCGATTATGATATCACGGTGGTTCATGTATGGGGGACTTTTTGCGGACCGTGCATCGCCGAAATGGGTGATTATGCTGAATTTTACAAAGAACTGCCCGATAATGTGAACCTGATAGGCATTGTCTGCGATGTCTATGACGGGATCAACAACAATGTTAAAGAAGCGAAGAATATCTTAAACGACGCGGGGGCGGAATTTACAAATCTGCGCACCAGCGATGATATCTATGATTTAACGGCTTCTCTTCAGTATGTTCCGTCCTCCTTCTTTGTGGACGGTGAGGGGCATATCATCGGGAAAATACTTGACGGGGCGGACTTTAAAGATACACGGAAGGTACTGGACGGATATCTGAAATAGAGGGATAAGCGGTATGAAAAAGAGGATTTTCACGGTACTTCTTTTGCTTGTTCTGGCGGGGGTATTTCTGGGGGGCTGCGAAGACGACCCGGAGGACGAATACCGGGAAGCCGAAACAGAGGAAGGAGAAGGCGGGGAGCATCACAGGGAAAAGGAAGATGACGGTATTGAAACGGTAAGTGTGGGTACCGATGCGCAGTCGGCCACAGTCATGATCTATATGAACGGCTCGGATCTGGAGACAAAAGCGGGTGAGGCTACCGGAGATATAACGGAAATGCTTGACTCTGGTATAGGAGGAAAGGTCAATGTCATAATCCAGACCATGGGTACAAAGAAATGGCATGATTACGGTATTTCTTCAGAAACCTCGCAGATTTACAGGATTAATAAGGGAGAGCTGGAGCTGATTGAAGACAATCTGGGACAGCTTGACTGCACAGTCTCCAAAACCCTGTCCGATTTCATAAGCTACGGAAAGAATATTTTTCCTGCCGACAGATATATTCTTTTATTCTGGGATCACGGCGGAGGGCCGGTATACGGCTTTGGTTATGACGAATGGCAGAGCGAAGAGGATTCCCTGACGCTGGACGAGATACGTCAGGCTCTTTCGGACAATTCCGACGTGCACTTTGATATTATCGGAATGGACTGCTGCATTATGGCAAATATCGAGACCTGTTATGTGCTTTCCCCGTTCTGTAAATATTCGGTTTTGTCTGAGGATTTTGAATCGGCGCTGGGCTGGTCCTATACAGAGTGGATGAAGGGCTTTGAGAAAAATCCCGGGATCTCCACGCCGCTGCTCGGTAAAAAAATAATTGATTCCATTATCAAAGAAAATGAAGAGGACACACGAAGCGGTGATTCATCAACCATGATTCTCGTAAACGAGAGGGCTGTTCCCGACCTTGCAGGTAAGTGGGTGGATTATGCCTATAAAAATTCCGACTCTCTCCTGGGCAAAAATTACAGCAGGCTTCACAGGGCCAAAGGGAGAGGCTATTTCGAGGATGATTTCGGTTCATGGGGCTATGACGACAGCAACGTCACCCTGCAGGATTATTATGTGAGTGATATGCTCTCTATTGTCGAAAGCGTGGGTGAGGAAGGAGAGGAGACGGACAATCTGCGTTCGGCCCTTAAGGCCTGTGTGGCGTATTTCGGTCATACCTCGGATACAAATGAGCTTACGGGACTTGCGGTTTCTCTCCCTTACGGAGATTCCCGGTTCTATAAGAAGCTGAAGGAGGTTTATTCAAATTGCGGTTTTGACAGCGGCTATATTGACTGGCTCGAAAATTTTGTGGATGCCAGCGGAAGCAGCAGCTATTATGATTACAGTGATTTCGAAGACTCCTGGGGAGGCTGGGAGTGTTATGAAGACGGCTGGGGCTCCTGCGAAAAAGACGAGAATTTCGAGGACTGGGAGTACGATTACGAGGATGATCTCTGGTATCTTTACGAGGACGGGATTACGTGGCTCTATGATGATAAAACCGATCAGACCTGCTATTATGACGAGTATGAAGATGAAATCTATTATTATGACGACTATTATGATGACTGGTGCCCGATGGAGTAAGGACCGTTTGCCGGCGGAGTGAGCCCCCGGCCCGACGAAGTTTTCGGTTGTGAAATAAATGTTATTATTATACAATGATGATACAAATGCCAAAAGTCCAAATAGCGTTCGGGTGTTCTATGCACGGTTTTCTGATGAATCGGAGATGGATATGGAAAAATCGTATTTTGACGGCGGTCTGCTGCAGCTTATAGGTTACCGGCTTCTGGGAGTTCTTGTGACAACCGTGACTCTCGGGATATGTCTGCCCTGGGCGTATACGATGGTGTATGAATGGGAGGCAAGGCATACCGTAATTAACGGAGAACGCCTGCGCTTCGACGGTACCGCGACCGGGCTTTTCGGGAACTGGATCAAATGGCTGCTTCTTACCGTCATTACCTGCGGTATATATGGATTCTGGGTCGGTATAAAACTGAAGCAGTGGAGAGTTTCACACACGCATACCGAATCGGGAGTTCAGATTGAGTCATATTTTGACGGCGGCCTGCTGCAGCTTATCGGCTATTATCTCCTGGGAGCACTTGTGACGACTGTTACTCTCGGGATATGTCTGCCCTGGTCTTATACAATGTTGTATGAGTGGGAGGAAAAGCATACCGTTATCAACGGCCGCAGACTCCGGTTTGACGGAACGGCCGTGGGGCTTTTCGGTAATTGGATCAAGTGGTTTCTGCTTACGATAATAACGCTGGGGATATACAGCTTCTGGATTGATATAAAGCTGAAGCAATGGAGGGTGAGCCATACTAATTTCTGCTGAAAAAAATTCGAAAAGGCTCTCTGACTTGTTTGATATTTAAGGGGAATTGAACGGCTTTTCAGAGGAGGGTATACATGAAATTTCAGGAGGTTGTTGACGGCATAGCCGAAAAGTCCTGTATTATTTCGGTAGAGAAGCTGGAAGGGGGCGGATACGGAGAAATCCGCATTGTCACCGGAAACAGGTCCTATATTGATTCTATCGAGAATCCGCCGGAAGGCATGAGGATGCTGGTGAGCAAATTTATTCCGGGAAGTGAGTATACGCGTTATCTCCAAAAAGATCTTAACTTCGAAGAGTTCTGTTACAGGGCGGCAGTGGAGAAAAAATGTACTCATGCCTATGTGCATCCCGACAGATTTCCGGTCTGGTTCAACATGACCGGACTTCCCCTTGAGCCGGATGACGGCAATATCTGTTACCTCCTCTATACTCAGGAAGTAAATTTCGTACAGGATACGGAAAATCTGTCCAATGTTTCGAAGGATACGGCCTCCGCGGTTTTAAATACCTGCATTAAGCTTCGCGGAACAGAGGATTTTCATCGGACAATGCAGGACATTATCAAGGATATAAGGAATCTCTGTGATGCCGAGCACTGCTGCATACTCCTGATGGATACGGTTGAGCGGTCATGCTCCGTGCTCTGCGAGGAATTCAGATCCGGATCTGAAATGCGTCCCATGAAGCACTATCTGGATCATGACGGTTTTTATGAAATTGCGGAATCCTGGGAGGATACAATTGCGGGAAGTGACTGCATTATAGTAAATAACGAAGCCGGCATGGAGGTGATAAAGGAGAGGAATCCCGTCTGGTATGAATCGCTTATACAGGCCGGAGGAAAGTCAATCGTCCTGTTTCCCTTAAAATCCCGGAATGTTCTTTTAGGCTATATCTGGGCGATTAATTTCGAGGCGGAGGACACGGCAAAGATCAAGGAAACGCTGGAGCTGACCACCTTCATCCTGGGCTCTGAAATAGCAAATTATGAGCTGCTTGACCGGCTTAAAATCTTAAGCTCGCGCGATATGCTGACCGGTGTAAACAACCGTAATGAAATGAACAATCTTGTGGATGAGCTTTGCAAGGGTGAGGACGAGGCCGGAACCTCGGTAGGGGTTGTGTTTGCCGATCTTAACGGATTAAAAGATGTTAACGATTCTGAAGGGCACGCCACGGGAGACCGGCTGCTTAAGGACGCTGCGAGTGCCCTGCGGGAGGTTTTTGACAATGATTGCATCTTCCGGGCAGGAGGAGATGAGTTTTCCGTAATTATTAAGGGAATCACCGAAGAAGAGCTGGATAGAAAGGTTCAAATGGTGCGGGAGTCTGCCGCAAAGTATAACAAGGTGGTTTTTGCCCTGGGGAGCAGCGTTGCAGACAGGACGACAGATGTCCGCAAGGCGCTGAGACAGGCCGATGAACGCATGTACGCGGACAAGGAAAAGTTCTATGAGCAGCATCCGGAATTGGCGCGGAGCGGCACGCGGAATTAACTGTTTTTTATGTTTGTAAAACAGACGGCGTAAACTCTGAATAAACTCAGTGTTTACGCCGTTTTTTTGCCTGGAGCTAATGAGACTCGAACTCACGACCTCTTGCATGCCATGCAAACATTCAATGCCCATTTTATGCGGGTTTGCGGGCTTTTTTTGGACAAATTACGTACATTATAAATTTAAGGCCTGTCCGATCGCCTCGTCGATATTTTCTTTTTTATCCACAATATGTGCGTATACCTCCAAAACCATTTTCTCATTATCACCGATCAGTTTTGCTATCATTTTGGTGGAAAGCGCCGGGACCTGATAGCAGAGCTCGGAGGGGTAATTATGTCGGAAGATGTGGGCGTTCAGTCCTTTGATCGGTTTCTCTCCCTTGAACCTTGCGTACGGGTCGTAACCGGCAGCCATATTGAGGGCGTTCACGATGGATTCCCAGAACCGGCGGTAGCCCTGCTTTGACATCAGGGCGTTGTCCCTGGAATGAAAAAGGCAGCCGCCTTCCGAAGAATCCACGAAGGGACGGATCCTTTTGATCAGCTCGTCCGTAAGGGGAACCTCCCGGATGCTGTTATTGCTCTTAGGGTAAGGCTTGATCTCCGGCCGGTCGCCGTCATAGATCAGCACGTCGGA
>JAILBQ010000025.1 GCA_024680815.1 Lachnospiraceae bacterium
GCCTAAGGAATAAAGAAATACCCTCCCGGGATTCTTCTCTTGGGAGGGATATAAGGCGGATATGAAAGTGCTGGTTTTTAACTGCCGAAAAGTGCTGGAAATTAACTGCCGAAAACTGCTGGTTTTTGCTTGCTTTTTACACCTCTGCAACAAATGTAGGAACAACATGAATTCCGTCTTCTCGAATACCCTTTCTGTCACAAATAGCCATAACATCTGGTAGAAAAAAGTTCTTGTCGTCACCATGAAGCTCATTACAGTAAAGAGCAACATTGTCAGTAAAAACTTCAAAATCAAGGTTTCTATTATCTTTGAAACTCATTAATGCATTTGCAATTTTATGTACGGCAATATTGTGAGCAGGTGATGTTTTCTCCGTAATAACAATATTTCCATCAATCAGCTCAGCATGTGACTCCATTGATGAAACCTTCTCTATCAGGCTCTCTTGTAATACAGGAAATGTTTTCGGCGCATCACTCGTACGCTCTTTCCAGTTCTTCTCTCTCTTGAATGAACGGATCAGCCTTTTTATCATCTCAATCATAACAAACGTACCTCGATAGCATATGCATATCTCCCAGTATTCAGTGCTCCGGAACCACTATACTCGCTGGTTACTAATCCAATTCCAAAGACAGACCTGTTGTCGTAGTCATGAGTCACATCTTCTATGCACTTAAAATCTTCGTAGTAACCTGTTTTATGATCGCATACCTGTATTTTTGCAGTTCTATCAATCATTTCTCTCAGAATGCCAAATATCGGCCTATCTTTATCTTCAATCATAGGTGTCTCTTACCCTTTCACAAACCCTGCGACCATTTCTGCGTATGCATCTCCAAGCGGGAGTTCATACTCAACATGTATCCTGCTTCTTACAGCAGCTACAGTTTCCTTAGTCATAGGATTGTAGCCTTCTTTTTCGTACTGTTCATTCCACATTCCGATGCCCCGTTTCTGCCATGAAGGAAGCTTGTCGTAGTTTATGCCTCTAGCGAAAAGAAGCTCATGATCCTGAAGGTTTCCGTTTCCTGCGGGTATCTGTCCACAAAGGGAACGGTTACGTTGTTAAAGCGGATCAGACCGCAACCGGGTTCCGCGTTTGTTACGTATTTCAGCTGTTTTGAGGAAAGCCCCAGCTTTTCCGCCAGTATTTCCTGATCATTGGCATTCTGATTCAGCAGATAGACAAAATCGGAGTTGCCGAGGATTCCTTCTATCTGGGGTGATAAAAGGAAGTCGCCGACATTCTGCGTTATCCCCGTTGGAATCCCGCCCCATTTCCGGAAGCGCTTCCACATTTCCACCGAATACCGGGCCGTCTGTTTATCCCGGAGCAGCAGATGGAATTCATCACAGTAGTATCTTGTAGCTTTTTTACGTTCCCGGTTTATTGATACCCTGTTCCAGACAGCATCCTGGGTTATGAGCATTCCCAGCTCTTTGAGCTGGCTTCCGAGATCTCTGATGTCAAAACACACGATCCGATTATTGCTGTCCACGTTCGTCCTGTGATTGAAGTAGTTCTGACTGCCATGAACATATAAAACAAGGCTCTGAGCTATCTTTACCGCTTTTTTCTTTGCGTCCTCCGCAAGCTTTTCATCCCTGACATCCTTTGGCTCATACTTCAGCAAAGTGTTGTAAAGGTCTTCCAGGATCGGCATTCTTTCCGGTTTCGGATCTCTGAAATACTCCTCGTAGACTTTTGAAACGCAGCGGTCTATGATCCCATTCTCGTCATTAGCCAGGCCGTCTTCCCCGCCCGCGATCATATCACATAAGGTTATGAGAAAATCCGCCTTCAGCCTTAACGCTTCCCTGTCGTTGATGTGTGAGTTCTGGATGTCCATGGGGTTGAGATATTCTGTGGAATTTGTGGCCAGCCTTACCACCTGTCCGCCAAGAGCCTGAACAAGAGGAAAATACTCCCCCTCCGGATCACATATCAGAATGTCGTCCTCTGTAACCAGAAAGCACCCTACTATCTCCCGCTTGGCTGAAAAGGACTTTCCGGAGCCCGGAGTACCCAATATTACTCCATTCGGTGTTCTGAGTTTCTTCCGGTCTGCGAGAATCATGTTGTTACTTAAGGCGTTAAGCCCGTAATAAAGTGCCTGTCCTTTCATGAAAAGCTCTTGTGTGTTAAAGGGGATGAAGATCGCACTGCTCTTTGTCGTAAGGATCCTCACCGTTTCCACCTCGTTGATTCCGACAGGAGAAACCGCGTTCATACCTTCCTCCTGCCTGTACCGGAAACAGCGCAGGCTGCAGTTTGCCTGCTGGACTATTCCCGACACTCTCTGAAGAAGGTTTTCCATTTTCTTTTCTGTTCTCCCGAAGCAAGCTATAAGGAAGGTCATCCTGATGATCTTCTGGTTGCTGCTGTTCAGGTCATTAAAAAGTTCCAGGGCATCGTTCTCAAAAGTCACGATATCCGCAGGCATGATATCCATATCGTACCCGGAACGGACGGCCTTCTTCTGCTCATCAATCTTCATCTTCTGTATGTTGGAAAGCTTGTTCTTAAGCATCTTTGAGGCTTTTACCGGATCCATTGTCTGCATGTGAATGGATATCGTGATGTTCTCATCGATATCCAGGAAACGTTGCAAAAGCTCATCATTTATCTGGGAAGCGGTGATATCAAAGTAACGGACGCACCCAAACATTTTTCCTGTTCTGAAAGACATTGGTGAACGGAAATCAAACAGGCGGGGTGCCACATAATCCTTTATGGTATTCCCGGACGCTACCATATCCCTGTATGAAAAACGAAGGGGTTTCATGGTGTCCTGATGATAAAATTCATGAAGCAGCTCCACTCTTTCTTTTCCGGAAAGAGCTGTCGCTTTTGTACCTATGTTCGCAAGGTTTCTTACGACATCCTCTTCAATGCTCTTAAGCTTTTCCCTGGCCTCCTTAAGACTGTCCGCCTCTATCCCAAAGATGATGTATTTTTCTTTGACTATCCCATTTTTTCCCTTTTCGTACTGGTCCTTCAATATGCCCGAAAATTCCTTTCGGATCGGATCGAACCTGTCTCCCCGTAAAGGGATATCGAAACGGGATATAAGGCTTTTTCTGCTCACCCTGCGGTTAAAGAGAAATATCTGGAAGTGTATCCCGGGCTCGAAATAGTTGATAAACTGCGAATACAGTCCCAGCAGTTCCGCCTGCATCGGGATATCCTGAAGGCAGTAGTTCAGGTCTTCAAACCTGACCATCCGGGTATAGTAGTCCGAACTAACTTTGCATGTTCCGTCAGAGTAAATCTTCTTAAATGTGAGAGTCTGCTGGGCTGTCACCTCTCTTTTGATCTTCTTCGTTTCTGCAAATCCGGGAGACCGGTTCTTCGCTTTATACCGCCTTATCCCCGGCGTCAGGTACCTGTGCCGGATCATCAGCTGAAGGATTTCCTCGGCGTGAAGCCCGTCTTTTTCGTACATCGCGAAAAAGAAAAACGGCAGCATGTCCGTTATCATAAGTACTGATGCCGCCTCTGTTCCTATCGTGCCTTTCGATAAAAGATACAGCGGGATCCCCGTGACGGCTGCCGCGCTGAAGCAGATGAGCTGCTTTTTTGTCAGGTTGAGCGCCACCTTGGTTTTGATCCCCGAAAGATCCTTCGGGACATCTACAGCTATCGCCATAATTTCCGTCTCCTTTCCTACTGATGTGCCCCGAATATCGCTTTGCTGACGCTTCCCACCTTGAACAGCGAGAAGATCAGTAACACTGAATATCCGATGACCGACCAAAGGGCTCCGTTTAAGTCTCCTGATACTGTGACGTTTGATACCAGAGCCGCATAGATTCCTACACAGATCATCATGAAGAACCCCTGAAACGAAAGCGCCAGGAGTCCCTGCACATAGTTTATCCCGATGTTTCCCCATTCCCGGTTTGCGAGTGTTGCAAATGACAGGGGCGCTATGGAAACATAGATATAAATTTCAATAAGGCGGCCGTATATCACCACAATGATTAGCACCGCCATGATCTGAAGGAGGAAGCTCGCGATAAATATCTGTATTCCCAGCCCAAAGAGTTCTCCCAGTGTCATGGCAGCCATCTGTGTGGAATACATGCTTACAAGTGTCGGCCCGATATTGATGTTTGTGCTTCCGCCTATAAAACCTCCTGCTCTTGCTGTGACCGTGCTCCCGATCTCGAATATCCCCATAACGATGTCCACGGTATGAGTCAGCAGGAATACCGCAATGCAGGCTTTAAAAAGATACCTGAAGATGAACCAGCTCTCTATTTCATGCATGTTGTTTTTGTCGATCACGACCGAAATCAGCTCATAGCAGAGCACGCCGGTTATCGCCATTCCCGCGATTGGCACGATCACTGTATCGGAAACATTTCGGATCATGTTGAAGATTGCCGGATTCCATGTTTCCGGAGACTGGGATACTGTTCCCGTGATCATTCCGACCTTGTTATTCAGGTCACCGAAAAGTGATTCGAGGCTTGAGAGTACCCAGCCAGTCAGGATATCCCGTATGTATTCGCTGATCCGCTCGGTTATCGTTCCCATGAGCCTTATCCCTTACGTGAAGAGACTGGCAAGAAGCGGGATCACCTGTGTTGCTATGATCACGATTCCGCCTCCGGCCATAAGCTGCTTGATTCCCTGGCTTTTAGCACCGGGGTTGTCGTTACCGTAACCCTCCAGCAGGTTGATGATCCCCCAGACTGCGACCCCGGCGCCGATGGCTGTCACGACGGTTTTTAAAGTTGTAACTGCGCTTGAGAAAAATCCCATATTATTTACCAAAGCTGACTTTTGGCTTTGGCTCCCTCCTTTCGATTTTTATGTTTGTGCGGATTCTCAATAGAACAGCCCCATGTTTCTCGTTATTTCTGAAAAACACGGGGCCGATAACAGATTTCTGCTGTCCATATTCAGTTTTAAGATACTTCAGTTCCCGTATCGAAGACTTCATCCACCATATCCGTCGTCCTTATGCTCGCATGGCACCTGTTCTTAATAAATTTTCCAATGTCAAACCGGTTTCTTAGATCATTATCCGAAAGCTTATGATATTGCTTATGCTTTGTGATATCGTACTTTTCCGAGAGGAAAGGTCTGACACCTCGGATCTGAAGAATGCACTTACCTCCGTCCATAACCGATATCTCGTCCTGGCTCATAAGCGTTCTGCCGGTTTTCTGGTAATTTGTTCCGAAGGATTCCTGCATCCCTCTTGTGTTTGATGTGTTATACAGATCTATCGTCTCCTTTCCGAGTATATCCTCCATTTCTTTCAAAGTGGTCTTTTCCTTGCCGCCAAGGAAGAGTGTGCAGTCCGCATTTCCTTCTATGGTGTCCGCGTTATCCTTATATAAAGCCTTTAGCTGCGACTTCGACTGTAAGATAACGGATGCCGAGATCTCACGAGAGCGTATTGTTGCTATCAGTTTTTCAAACTGCGGGATTTTACCCATGTTGGCAAACTCGTCAAGGAGACAACGGACATGTATCGGCAGCCTTCCTCCGTATTCGTTATCCGCAAGCTCGCAGAGTATATTAAAGAGCTGCGCGTAAAGAATGGAGGTAAGGAAGTTAAAGGTGTTGTCTGTGTCGGATATGATAACGAAAAGGGCCGTCCGCCTGCATCCTAGCTTATCCAACTCCATCTCGTCGTATGCTGTAAGCTCCCGGAGCTCTGCGATGTCGAACGGGGCAAGCCTGGCTCCGCAGGAAACAAGTATCGACTTGGCGGTCTTTCCGGCGGCAAGCTTATACTTCCGATATTGACGCACTGCAAAGTGCCGGGGCTTAACCTGCTCCAGCTCTTCAAAAAGAAGGTCTATCACGTTTTTAAAATCCTCATCCTCCTCCCTTGTCTCGCTGTATTCCAGCATTTCGATTAATGTGGCGAAGTTCTGTTCCTCCGGCGGAGCCTCGTACCAGATGTATCCGATATATGCGGTATAAAGCAGCCTTTCCGCTTTGTCCCAGAAGGGATCACCTGCCTGCGCCTCTTCCGACTTTGTGTTCTCCATCAGGGTATTTACCAGCTTCAGGATATCCTTTTCGCTGCGGATATACTGAAAAGGGTTATAATGCATCGATTTTTCGAAATCTATGGTGTTGAAAACCTTGATCTCGTATGGTTCAAAGACAGGCTTTCCGTTTTTATCTCTGACCGTTTTCCCGTCAGGATCTGTTTTCGGAACTCCCTTCTGCAGCATCTTTCCGCACTCGACAAGGATCTGTCCTTTCGGATCCGTAACCACGTAAGAACTGTGCATCTGCATGAGCTGGGGTTTCACATAGTAGCGGGTCTTGCCGCTGCCGCTTCCGCCGATCACTATTACGTTCTTGTTTCTGGCAAGTTTCGGATTCTTCGGTCGATTGCACATCATCAGCCTTTCCGTCTCAGTAAGGATGATGTTGTTTTCAAAGACCGGATCGATATATGGCGCTATATCCTTTGCCGTTCCCCAGCGTGCGGATCCGTATTCCCTTCCGTGCCGGTATTTTTTCATGGTCAGAGAGTGATACCAGACCGCAAGTCTTAACAGCATCGCGCCGATGATACCGGCCAGAATGTCCTGCTTTGCAAGGCTTGGGAGAGGGTTCAGGAATGCCAGTCTCATATAGGAAAAAGTATTAAGAGTCCTAGAAACAGCTGAGCCTTCTGTATGCCGGTACAGCATAAAAACCTTATCAGCGAGATATCCGGCAATGATATAGGGAAGGCTTTTAATCAAGGTTTTGGTTACGTTCTTTCTTTTTATCCCGATCACATCCCGGAGGTTGCTGGCGCCCCCGACATCCTTTTCTATTATTCCTCTCATAGGCTCGCCTCCAACGTCTTTTCCTTTTGCTTCTGACGCTCTCTTTCAGGTCTGTTTGCTATCGCCTCCTTGACTTTCTCCAGCTTCTTCCGCAGCGGCTCTCGGTTCTTTTTCTTTTCATTCAGGTCACAGAAATCCCTGAAGGCCCGGGCGATGACATCGGCGTCCCGTCCTTTGAAATAGATAATGTATTTCGGCGGGTTCTGAGACTTGTCCTTCTGTACGGCGTAATCAATGTTGTATCTGGCTGCCACCCTGTTGAAGGTCTTTATGTTGGCATTATTGATCTCCATGGTGTTGGCTCCCTGATCTTTACCCATAAGCTTCTTTACGGAGATCCTGCCGTGTTTTTCCGGTGCATGCTGCTTATAATTCAGGTACAGGATCATAGCTCTCTTCAACACTATCTCCGTAAGCCTGCCGGTTCTTATTACCAGGGCTATTGTCCTTTGTGTGCTTTCTTCCTGCATCGTTTACCTCCTATGCCGCGTATTTCAGCGGCCCGCGAGACTGCCCACGGCCGCAGGCCGAGGGAGCCCGTGCGGCTTTGAGCACTGTTTCCCAGGAAATCCGCAACGCGGATTTCTTCTTTGGAGAAACTCCGAAGGATTTCTCCGATAAGATAAACTCATTGGTGACGCTTGCGGCACCAATGTGGAGTTTGAAAGTTATGTATCGACATGACTTTCAAACTTACCCTCCCGAAAAATGACAAAAGAAAAGCGGCTTTCATACTTTATCAGTCTGAAAGCCGCTTTCCGGCGTGATTCTGATGTTTTATTTTCGTTCTCTTTGCGTTATAATCGGTTCATCCGATATAGAAAATGCAGGTAGTCAGGATTTGATGTGAATTCCACCAAAACCGTTGATTTCCCGCCCTTTAAGTGTTATATTAATAAAGGAAAGCACCCACTCCAAAGTGGATGCTCCCAAATTGGACTTATGTCCTAATGGACACAGCCTCTCCTGGTGCAGACAGGAGAGGCATTATTTTTTATGCTTACTATTCCTCTTATCGAGAAAGTTCAGTAATGCTACTAACAGCGCGCCGAATGATATCAGTAAACTGATCACCCCCAGCACAACCATAACGGTTTCAAAGGCTGTCATACTCCGAACATCACCTCCCTTCTGTGCTATTCCGGCAAGCCGGTAAAGTTGACAGTTGTTGGGAGGCATACCACCCTGTCATGGGTACTTTCCTGCGTGTTTCCACGCAGGAATAGAATATCATTTTAAAACCCGATTTTCAATTGTTTCGTGCTTTACCCTGCTACTGCCGGCCCAAAAGCTCAAGGTACTGATGTTCTGTGAGGGGTCCGCTTAAGTAGTCTCCCTGGAGGATATTACAGCCGCAGTTCTTCAGAAAGTCCGCCTGCTCCCTGCTTTCCACTCCCTCTGCCACGATCCTGACACCGAGTTTGTCGGCGATTCTTATAATACCCTCCAGAAGAATCCTGGTTTTTTCATCATCTTCTTCCGTACAGAGAAAAGTTTTGTCAATCTTCAGTGCATCAAAAGAATTTTCCCTGATAAAACCGAGAGAGGATGAGCCTCTGCCAAAGTCATCCACTGCGACGGGAAATCCCTCCTTCCTGATCCTTTTGATCATATCGACCAGCAGAAAATCGTGGATCTGACAGGTTTCCGTGATCTCTATCTCTATGAGCTCATGTTTCAGAGCATAGAGGTCAACAAGTCCGCATAAGCGTTCTGCCGCGTCCCATTCCTCCACATGCCTCCTGGAAAAGTTTACAGCCACCCGCCGTAAAGGCACACCCCGGCATCTCATTTCCGAGAGAATCCCGCAGGCCTTCTTTACCATGAGCCAGTCCAGAGAGCAGATCTCGCCGGTGTATTCCAGCTTCTGAATAAACTTCCCCGGCATAACAACGGATCCGTCCTTTAATACCATTCTGCATAACGCTTCGGCTGAAACCACTTCCCTGCTGTCGGCGGAAAACTGCGGCTGATAGTATGCCTTTATCCTGTTCTGTTCCAAAGCCTCGTAATACTCTTTTATCTTTTTCATACTTCCTCCTATTCACGATACATCCACAACAGCCAGGGATCCGTCCGCATTCATGGTAATATCCACGGTCTTTGTCCGCTCCGGATCTTCACAACTGAAAACCCTGCTTCCCGATATGGGAACAGAAATAATAACCCCCTCCCCCATGAACGACACAATCATTTCTCTTACCTCAACAACTTTTCTCCCGGGAGAATAGACCCGGATCATAACCTCTGTTTTACTACCCTCATTGACACCGGTTAAACTCTCTTCATTCCCGTCCTCATCCTCCATGCCCACGGACAAGGCAAATATCCCGTCCTTAAGTTCTCCTCCCTCAAGCTCGATCAGGGACTGAACACTGATGAGTCCGATATACCTGTTCTGGCGTTTAAGGTACGGCAGAACATTTTCCCTGAACTCCCGGGACATCGTTCCTTTTATCCGCAGAAGAGTTGGTTTCATTGTTTTAAACATGTCGCAAACGGCTGACGGTTTAAAAGCTTCCGATAATGTTACTTCTTCAAGGCACAGGCAGTAACTGAACATCCCTTCTGTACTTGTTATTTCCCCATTCCATGTTGCCGCGGAAAGATCCACCGAAGTCAGAGATTCGCAGCCACAGAACATTTCGTCAAGTTCAAGCGCAGAGGAAAAATCAAATATGCCCATATCGATTTCTTCCAATGATGCGCAGTTATAAAACATTCTCCTGAACCCCATAGTCTGTGAAAAGTCCAAACCTGACAGACTTATATTTTTTAAAGAGATACAATCCGAAAACATCTCCCAGGTCGAAATCATTTTCTCACTGCCTCCATTCAGAGAAATATCAGTAAGGGCTGTACAGCCGGCGAACATTCCGGCAAAATTTGCTCCGCTGGGACATTCCATTGAAATGGATCTAAGCGCTTTACAGTTTTCAAACATGCCACTGAAGATGGTTGTCTTGCTTAGATCCAGATTTTCTATGTCTACTTCCTCAAGATTCTCGCAGCCATAAAACATGTTTCCGGCCTGTACGATACTTCCATCGAAGTTTCCTCCGAAATGAACACACTTAAGGTTGCTCATTCCGGAGAAAAAATCATCCATCCTGTCTTTCCTCTCTGACCGAACAGGAATCCCGTCCACAGATTCAAAAGTCAGGCTGACTATATTATCACTGCGGTTTATACCGGTGCTGTAACGCCTTGTGACATCATCACAGATTGCCGAGATACAGACGGGATAGGCTATACCCTCTACCGTGGCCTTTCCGTATATCGTTACTTCTCCGCTTTCGCCAAGGTATTGATTAAGTACTACAAATGTTCCGTCATATCCTATTTCTCTGATTTCATAGTCCCAGTTAAATATCCATTCATCTGTCTCCGGCGGATCTGACGGGGGTTCTCCGGCAAAGACCGGAAATGATAACAGGGTCAGGATCAAAAAGATAATACCTGTCAAAATCAATCTCTTTTTCATACAGGCCTCCTATTCTCCTGTCGCCAGGGAGCCGTCCTGTTTCAGTTCGATTGTTACTTCCTTTGTCAGATTTCCGGTTTCATTGGTCATGTTTGCCACATCGTCCTGGACGGCAATGAATTTCAAGGGTTTTGTGATGTCATAGACCTTCTGACTGACAAAGTTATAATTCCCGGCGGAATCATTTTTTACACTCGTCAGAAGATTTTCGTCCTTTACGGAATCCTGATAGAGCTTACAGGTGAACATCTCTGCTTTAAGGGTGTTCCCTCTCAGACTCACATGAGCTGTTATACCTATTTCCCCCAGATAGCGCCTACTGTCCTTCAAGCCGGGGAAAACTCTGTCCTTAAAGTTTTTGGAGGGGCTGCCCTTTACCAGCAACCTGGTCTCGGTCTCCAGCCTGAACATCTCCGTACAGGAACTTCCGGCGGCGAAATCTTCCGGGATAGTTATCTCGTTCAGATTTCGGGCTCCGGCAAACATCCGGTCTGTCTTTTCAATGGATGTATTCCACCTGGCTTTCGCAAGATTGGGATTCGAGAGCTTTAAACAGCCCGCAAAGAATTCCGAAGCATCCTTAAGCTTTCCGAAATCCGCCCCCGTCAGGTTCGCTTCTGTTACATTAGTGCAGTTTTTAAAGGTTTTCACTGCTTTTTCACAGGAGGAAAGATCCAATCCGGTCAGGTCGGCATTCGTAATGGAAGTACATCCTTCAAACATTCCGCTGATGTCCTTGAGCTTTCCACCGAAGCTGTTGTTAAAATCCACGCTTTTTATGGAATTGCAGCTCTTGAACAGTTCGTTTGCTTTTCCGTCGATCTCTGTCTTAACCTGGGTGCCGTTTACGGATATGAACTTCACTTTTTCGACGTTTGTGTTGCCGTTTATGAAGGATTCATAAGCTCCTGTTCCGTCATTGTATTCAAGGCCCAGAAGTACCGGTCCGGTCTTTCCGTTCGCTGTTGCCTCTCCGTAAATCACCAGCTCTTTGTCTGTTCCCGTATACTTCTTCAATACGATATAATCCATGCCGCTCCTGTTTACGACCTCATAATCCCAGTCATTCGAGATCCAGGGATCGTTCGGCCTGATATATGTGATTTTCAATTCCGCATTTCTGATATCAACCTCAGGGGTCAGTTCGCCGTCCTGATCCGTAACGGTTACAGTTACAAAGGCTTCGCTGACAGTACCTGAATATTTCTCATCCGGCATGAGGGCTTTTACCAGGTAATAATATTTTCCGGCGTCAGTGTACGATCCGGGTTTAAATGATACTGTTCCTTCCGCCGAATTCTTCACGGTAGCTGTAAAACCTCCGGTAAGTGGTGTTGAGAAATCGCCAGTTTCTTTTTGCTCAACCTGCAATGAAATCTCCTGATCCTCCAGTTCCTTACCCTCCAGAGTGATTTTTATCCCGCTTACCGTATAATTCTCATCGCTGGGAAGAGCGTGGTAGACAATATGGAAGGTTCCCATGTCTATTACAGGGGCCGTATCGGCAAAAGCAATGAGTCTCATTGTCATTACCATGATGATGGCAGTTATTAATGCTGTAATACTTTTGATTCTTTTTTTCATGCTGTTCTCCTTTTCTATTTCAATCCTTTTACCGTGACCGTACATTCCGCGGTCACATTTCCTACTGTTGCTGTTACTTTCGCGGTACCGTTGGATACCGGAGCCGCAAATCCCTCCCGGTTCATCCTCACTGCCTTAACATCTGAGGATTTATATGTGATCGATGCATTTTTCGGAAGATTTTTAAGTTTCAGCCTCACCGGCTTTTTCTTCAGCGATACCTTCGCTCTGGTAAACGCCGGCAGCTTTGCCGACAGTGTTGTTCTGATCTTTTTCTTCCCATATGACAAAGTGATACGGGAAGAACCGTTACCGATCGCACTGATACTGAAATCCCCGCTTACTGTCGCGACTTTCGTCTTTTTTGAGATCACCGATGTCGGACGCAGATATGTTACTCCGGTTATGTAATCATTCATGGAAACGGTTCTGATATCATTGAATTTCAGGGAATTTTTGATAATCTTCGGGCTTTCCGCGTAGATCAGGTAAACGATTTTCTCTCCGCCGGTTCCTTCCAGGACGATCTCGCTTACCCCGGGCTTACGCGCCTTGATCTCTGCGTCATACCATTTCGCTTTCTTCCTGGATTTAGACTTGTTTTTCTTTTTGGATACCCTGATGCATTTCTTATTGGAAGTGCTGACCCCGGATACGTTAAAAGGAGCTGCCAGCTTCCATTTCGTCCCCGTGGCAACCACTGTCTTCAGCTCAGATATCTCATTCCCGCTATCAGGTGGCTGCGCCACTTCCGGTTCAGGAGCCGGGACACTGCCTGAAGAGTACATCTGAAAGGTTCCGATATCGAGTTCCGGGATTGTTCCGGCAAAGGCAATACTGTTTTGAACAGCCGTTAACAACGACAAGATCAGGAGCAGCGTTATCCGTCTTCTTCTTTTTTGCACCGCTTCTTTTCCTCCTTTCTCCGCCTGGCAGGTTTACTGTCATAAAAGAGGGACGATTCTGAATCATTTCTTCAAAACCGTCCCTTCCCTTAGCTTTTCTTTTTTCTTTTGAAATCCGGTATCCGTTCATAATGGGCGAACATGTAATACCTCCCTTCCTTGCCCTTAACCGGATAAACCTTTGAGATCCTGTGAACCCGGATTCTGCGGTCCCGTAATAAGACTTTTTTCTTCCATTCGATGTTTTTCCGGCTTCCAACCACTTTTTCCTCGATCATGCCTTTTTCTCTCCTGTCATTGGCAGTAACGCCTCCTTCAACCTGATTTTCTTCATATCTATTTCTTTCCACTTCCGGACCGATGGTCCAAAAGCTGTTTTCTTTATCTCCATAGAATCCCGTTCGATGTCCACATCCGTTTGAAGCTTAAGTAGAATAAAGACCTCCTGCAGCGCCGCCCCGAAAAGATCCGGCCGTCTGTCCTCCAGTGTGATGCAGATACAGTTTTGATATTCGCCAGCTCCCTTAGGCAGAAAGCGGATCAACCGGATGCCGGCGTTTAAGCATAGCCAGTTCACCGCATTTTCCCTCCTAACACGGTATTCCCTGACCAGGGATTGTGAGAAGATAATGGCCGCTTTCTGCTCCGGCAGGTAGATCTCCAAAGGAATCCCGACTGCTTCATCACTTTCAAACAGAACCTCTGCACCTGCTTTTTCCGCATAATATTTAATCGCCTTTGTCTTAAACCCTGTCTCTTCTTTCTTATCATAATAAGGTCTGCGCTCTGCCCTGGCTCTTTGCCGGCATACCGGGCACTTCAGGCCTTTCACCCGGCTGTCTATAATTGCCTGGTATTCAGCGCCACAGATTCCGCAATGCCACCAGACCTTTTCTCTTGACTTTGGCCGGATCTTATCAGGACTCTCTTTATTTTTCCCGGACCATTCCTGAACGAGCTTTGGATAAAGGGAAGCGAGATCGTTTATCCCGGAAACAAGTTTTTCTCCTGTACAGACCGGGCAGCCATGTCCCGCTGATCTGTCGGCGATCCGTGCCTTCCATATATAAGAGCATGTCGGGCATTTCCACCAGACTTTCCTGTTGGAGCTTCCGGATACCATATCCGGTGAAAAGGGGAAGTTTTTCTCATCCCACTCCGATGCAAGTCCGGGATCGGTCGTGTCGAGATCATTGAATCCTTTCAGGACCCTGTTGCCGGAGCAGTAGGGACAGCCGTGACCGTTTCCTCTGTTCTTCACCGCCGCTTCCCAGGTATGCCCGCAGGCCCCGAGCCAAAACACTTTCTTGTTGGAGCCGTAGGACACCTCATCAGGTTTTAGTTCATTGTCATCCGACCATTCCTCTTTCAGTTCCGGATAAGTATCCGCAAAACTCTTCATTGATCCTCCTTCCTACTTCTGGACCATTGGTCCAGAAGTTAAGATCCGTACATATCATGATTGGCTCTTTGTTGATAATAGGAATCCATTGTCACCGGCGCGTTGTACAGGCAGGTAAGTTTGTAATTCCGCAGGTTTTCTATCCCGCTATGGTTTTGGTTCTTTTTCAGACATTCCATGACATACTCGATATGATCATCCGTCAGCTTTAAGAAGCGGGACTTTACCACCTCGGGAGGCATAGCAGTACTGTTCACATAGACCGGTTTTGAGTGTTTCGCACATACCACATCGCAGATCATTTCCACCAATCCGGCGTATTCTTTACGATCTACTATGTTATCGTGCTCCATGTGCCACTCATAATGTGTGTTCTCAAAAATCAGCTTCCGATAATCCTCTGCACACTGACTCATCCGATCCATCTCATCCATCTGCGTTCCTGCACCTGCCTGTGCACCTCCTTCCCTCGATAGATGGATCAGATGTTCTTCGTCAGTATTCTCCGGTGTATTCTCTGTATTTGTCCCACGATCAAGCGCAGGATATGATACATCGTTTTGCGGGAGGTCCCTGCATTCTTTTGCAAGAGGTGTTACGTTTTTTTGCAGGGGGTCATACAAAGTTTTGTGGGAGGTCCTGCAAAATTTTGTACCACCTCCTGCAGGATCCTGTGTTTGTGCGCTTTCCGGGGTTTTGAACTGTCCTACATCATATGATTTATCCATTTTTAACTTTTGGACCAATGGTCCAGAAGTTCCTCTGCCGATCTCCTCATGGGATATTTCATCTATCCTCTTTGGATTTATTGCAATGTACATGACGTTGGGAACCTTTGTCCCGTTGGAAAGGATGAGATCCCGAAAAATCTTCCTGATAACCCCGATCTCTTCCAGACGGTCAAGTGATGCCTTTATGGTGCGCTTGCTCTCCCCGAACTGTTCCGCATACTGCTCGTAGGTCTTCTGGAGATGATCACTCTTAAACTTCTTCCGCCACCCGATCGGGTGGCCGGTCGCCTCATCCCTTACCTCTATGGGCCGGTACCATTAAACGATATCCGAAAGCAGGGCTACAGCCAGGTGGTCGGGCTTGCCGTTATCCCGGAGTATTTCACGGTACCATCTGGGCGGCGTGATGTTTCCGGATATCTCGATCCTGGCCATGGCATCAACGGCATCACTCCCGCTGGAAAAGAATCCCATCTGCTATGTACCCCCTTTTTCCTTCCATTCATCCAGAAGATGGATAATTGTCTCTTCTATCTCTTTGCTTGAATAATTTTCGTCAAAGTAACGGTCGATCATGTCAGGCTTTATTGATATCCTCCGGATCTTTGGTTTATCCCCTGACAATATCTCCTTTACCAGTCCCTTTGTGAGTTCCCTGTCCAGGGAATAACCCCGGATCTTTTCCGCTTTTTCCTGGAAAACCTGTGCTCCGGTCTCCCCTATCACATCCTCCACCCATATCTGTTCTTTTTTCTTCAGATATGAGATCTCCACACCGGAACGAAACGGAAGCTTTTTCTCATCCACAAGTTTCAAAAGCCCTTCTGTAAGATTCGAGAGACAGACATATCTCTGCACTGTTCTCCCGCTTTCTCCGGTGGCTTCCCCAATCTGTTCAAAAGTATTGCCGCCTTCGCTCCCCTGGTGCTTCATAGCATCATATTTCATCCGGTAGGCTTTTGCCTTCTCACTGGGCAGAATATCTTCCCTCTGTATGTTGTAGGCTAAGACTATAGCGCCTTGCCTTGTCTCCAAGGTAGGTTTCCATAGCCTCGCCCCGAAACCGTACGTACACCTCTCGGTGTATACGGCTTCCCATTTATCATAGTCTTTCAGTTATTTACGATTTTGGCATAACAGTTCGGACAAACTGCAAGTGTCTTGCGACGCTTAGCCAGCATAGCTTCATTTGCGAGATCCATAAATGAGTGGATCCCCATAGAATAAAGGATCGCGCCCTCATCATATCTAACCCATTTCTTCTTGCCGTTTTTGAACTGTGCCTTGTAATTATCCAGTCTCTCCTGTTTACCGGGATCTTTTGATCTTCCTCTTTCCATATCAGTTATCTCCTTCCACGCCTTCGCAATTGTTTTCCAGATACTTTTCGATCAACTCCAGATGCCTGTTTTTGTTTTTTCACAGAAATCTTTTCCGATTTTTGCCGATAGAATCGGATTAGTTTGTAGTCATTTTGTGGTCAAATCTGTTTTCGAGTCCGCAAACCCTTGTATTTACTGGGTTTTCTGGCTGGTACTTTTGAGGGTCGGGACCGCTCGAGAGTGGTGTCCGACGGGTACCGATTACTCCCTATTAAGCACTGCGAACTCTGCGCTTCATTGCCGATTACTACCGACTACGCGATGACCATTTGAGGTCATTTTATAGTCTTTTGCGATTTCTGTGGTCAAACTTTCAGGGTCTTCCCACTTTCTAAAACAAGTTATCCAGCTTGTCGGCCAAGCCTTCAAACGACTGCTGTTTCTTTTCCTCCGTTGCTTCTGCATAAATGTCCATCGTCGTCTCAACGTTACGATGTCCCATGACGGACTGAATGACCTTAAGGTTGCTCTCCGCTTCGCAAAGACGTGTCGCAAAGGTGTGCCTGAGTACATGGCACGAAAACTCCGGTAAGATGAACGGCTCTCTCTTTTCCTTTGCCGCCTTTATAATTTCTTCTGCATTATAGCTGGAAACAATTCTCTTGATGGTCTGGTTCACAGTCTGCGGATTGGGCACATTGCCTTCTGCATTCTGAAAAACGAAACCACTCATTCCGTCGATAACCTGAGTATTTAGACCGCCCAGCATGTCAAACTGCTACTCCTTCTCCATCTCGAAGGCTTCCTTCACCACATCCAGCATCGGAACGGTGCGAATACCCGCCTCTGTCTTCGGGAGCGAAATGCTGAATGTCTGTCTCCTATGCTCTACGTTTCTGTAATAGGTAATCGCATGATTGATGCTGATCACCTTGTGCTCAAAATCCAGATCCTCCCAGCGAAGCCCCAGGCATTCTCCGATACGGCATCCGGTTCCGAGAAGTACCGTAAAGATTGGCCACCAATGATAATAGATCGGGTGTCCCGCGATATACTCCATGAAGATCCTCTGCTGGTCTTTGGTCAGGGCCCTTCTAATGCCCTTGTTCTTGCCGGACTTCTTCGTAAGCTCCCTCATCACTCCGTCGGTCGGGTTCTTGCGGATGATATCATCACGAACCGCAAGTTCGAAGGTCGGATGCAGAATACAATGAACATTGTCGACCGTAGCGATGGCCAGATCATCCACGTTCAGTAAATGAAGATAGAAGTGCATCACATCCGAATACTTCACATCCACAAGCCTCTTCTTGCCAAAGGTCTCACGGACGAACTTATTATAAGTATAAAGATAGTTGCTTCTGGTCGTATCCCTCAGATCATATTTGGTTGAAATGTACCTGTCAAATGTGTTGTTGACCGTAGCCTTTCCTGCAGCATACAGATTAAGTCCGTCGAGCTGGTCCTTCATAAGCTTCTTTTCCTTCTCA
>JAILBQ010000050.1 GCA_024680815.1 Lachnospiraceae bacterium
TACCGGTCTTAAAAATAATAAAAATCCTTATATTTTCTACGAGCTGGAAGACGGGAATAAAACGATCTATCTTGACGCCAATTTTGACATCCTCATGGTCAAGTAGTAAAAAAAAACCGCCCGGACACCTGCTTTTCGGCAAGTGTCCGGGCTATTTTATATTTCGCTCGCAAAAAACGGCTCTGCAGGCCTTATCGGGCTCAGTCGATATAAACGATGGGTTTGATAAGGTCCTTCGGCTTATCCTTCATTAACTGCAGGGCCTCCGGAATGGAATCCAGACCATGGAAGGTATGGGTCACCAGTCTGGAGGGATCGACCCGGCCCGCCAGGATCATGGAGGTCAGGCGCTCCGCGCGACGGCGTCCGCCGGGACAGAGACCGCCGTTGATGGTCTTGTGTCCCATGAATCCGGCTGCGGACTGAAGGTAGGAGAAGGTGATCTCATTGACTCCGGTGATCACATTCAGATTTGTCATATGACCGCCGCAGCGTACAATACTGTATGCCTGGCCGAGAGTCTCCGCGCTGCCGCCCGCGACGATGGCGGCGTCTGCTCCGCGTCCGTCCGTAAGCTTCATGATCTGCTCACAGATATCCCCTTCCTTATATGAAACGATATCGGTAGCGCCGTATTCCTTCGCGATGGCCACGCAGTTCGGCCTTGTCCCGATGGCGATGAGCTTCCCCGCGCCCATCAGCTTTGCCCCGGCAACAGCCATCAGACCCACAGGGCCGATGCCGAAGACGACTACCGTATCACCGAATTTTACCTCGCAGAGCTCCGCGCCGTGGAAGCCGGTGGTCATCATATCGGTGACCATGATGGCCTTGTCAAGGGCAAGGCCTTCGGGGAGCTTACAGAGGTTCAGATCCGCGGAACGGACCACGTATTTTTCCGCCATGGTCCCGTCAGAATAATTGGAGAAGCAAATCCCCTGGAACTGACCGCCGGCATCTTCGTCAGGAGTATCCTGAAAATCCGGATGCTTGTAGGTCGGTGTTGTGCAGGGAACGATGACCTTATCCCCGACCTTGAAGTCCTTCACTTCTTCGCCGACCTCAACGATCTCACCGATGGACTCATGTCCCAGAGTGATATCTTTAAGCCACGCGCCGTCCATTTCCCATGCGGTATGAACGTCGGAAGAACAGGGACACAGAGCGATCGGTCTGCAAACGGCTTCATCCTTACCGCAGACCGGATCCGGCTTTTCCATCCATCCGAGTACCCCCATCTCATGCCTTACATATGCCTTCATAATAACCCTCCTGTATATCCGTCTTTGTTATTTTGTTAACAAAGTTAAATATACAATATAATCCGGGAAAGGTCAACAACCCGTCAGGTCCCTTACCACCTCTCCCGCTATGATAAGCCCTGCTGCAGACGGGACAAATGCCACACTCCCCGGAATATCCCTTCGCGCCGTGCATTTATGTTCTGTTCCCGGAGGACAGATACAATTACTTCTGCAACTGACGGACATATCCTCCAGAGGTCTGATCGGTTTTTCTTCAGAATATACAACCTTCAGATTCTTTACACCGCGTTTTTTCAGTTCATGCCTCATCACCTTAGCCAGCGGACACATCTTTGTCTTATAGATATCTGCCACTCTGAAAGCACTGGCATCCAGCTTATTTCCGGCCCCCATCGAACTGATAACCGGTACTCCTTTTTCCCTGCACTTCATTACAAGTTCCACTTTCGCAGTGACCGTATCGACAGCATCCACCACATAGTCATATTCTTCAAAAAGGAATTCATCCGCGTTTTCAGGCAGGAAAAAGCATTTATGTACAGTCACGTCCACGTCCGGATTAATATCCAGCATTCGTTCTTTCATAACTTCTGCTTTATATTTCCCTACTGTCTTCCTTGTAGCTATTATCTGCCTGTTAAGATTCGTAAGACACACCTTGTCATCGTCAATCAGTTCAAAATGACCCACGCCGCTTCTGACAAGAGCCTCGCAGACGTAGCCTCCCACTCCGCCTATGCCGAATACGGCAACTCTCGCATTTTTCAGTTTGTCCATTGCATCGTCACCCAATAACAGCCGGGTTCTGGAAAACTGGTCCAGCATAATTTTGTTCCTTTTCTTTTCAGGGCACTGTTCAACTGTGTTGTTTCCGAATTTTTCATTCAGTATATACATAGCATTTTATAACGTCAATGCAGTCCGAATGTGTTACAATATGATAACGTAAGTTATTGACAGAATCTCTTTCCGATTGAGATAATATTGTAAAAAAGGAGAATCCTATGGCAGATCTGGGACAGGCGCCGAAGGATCCGGCTATGCTGTTATGTTATGTCAACTTAAAGCTCCGGGATTATTATAATTCTCCGGAAGAGCTCTGCAAAGCGGAAGATATTGATTATGACGTCCTCACAGCCACTCTGGCCTCCATTGATTATCACTACGACAAAACGACGAACCAGTTTAAATAGAAAGATTTATGTTAACTATATTGTTTCTGTTTTTCACTGCGGGGTAATTTCCATTACAGAAAGTGCGGATTCTTATGGATCTATTTGATTATATGCGTGCCGAAAACATGAAAAAAGACTCTCCCCTGGCCTCCAGGATGCGTCCCGCGACCCTGGACGAAATCGTGGGACAGGAGCATATCCTCGGAAAGGATAAGCTGCTGTACCGCTCCATAGCCGCGGACAAGCTTTCCTCCCTGATTCTCTACGGCCCTCCGGGCACCGGAAAGACCACGATTGCCCAGGTTATCGCCCATACCACAAAAGCCGCTTTTTCCGAGCTTTCCGCCACCTCCTCCGGGAAAAAGGACATGGAAGAAGCCGTCCTGGCTGCGAAGGACGCCCTGGGGATGTACGGAAAAAAGACGATTCTCTTTATAGACGAGATACACCGCTTCAATAAGGGGCAACAGGATTATCTGCTGCCTCACGTGGAAAACGGCACTGTTATCTTAATCGGCGCCACAACGGAAAACCCCTACTTTGAGGTCAATTCCGCTCTTATTTCCCGCTCCCTTATTTTTGAACTCAATCCCCTTTCACCGGAAAATATAAAAACCCTGCTGTCCCGGGCAGCATCGGACAGCGAAAAGGGGCTCGGTGCCCTTAAGGTGCTTGCGGACGAGGATGCCCTTGATTTTCTTGCCGACTATTCCGACGGGGACGCGCGCTGTGCACTTAACGCTCTGGAGCTTGCAGCACTCACGACCCCGAAGTCGGAGGACGGCTTCATACATATAACTCTTTCCGTCGCCGGGGAATGTATCCAGAGGCGGGTCACAAGATATGATAAAGACGGAGACAACCACTATGACGTTATCTCCGCCTTTATAAAAAGCATGCGCGGCTCCGATCCCGATGCCGCTGTCTTCTATCTGGCAAAAATGCTGGATAGCGGCGAGGACATTAAATTCATAGCCAGGAGGATGATGATCTGCGCCTCCGAGGACGTGGGAAACGCCGACCCGCAGGCCCTTCAGGTAGCAGTGGCGGCCTCCCTCGCCGTGGAGCGGGTGGGTCTCCCGGAAGCTCAGATTATTTTATCCCAGGCCGCAGCCTATATCGCCACTGCCCCGAAAAGCAATTCCGCCGTAAACGCCATATATGCCGCCTCGAAAGCCGTTCAGGAAACCCGGAGTATAACCATCCCCCCCTACCTCAGGGACGCCCATTATCCCGGCTCGGAAAAGCTGGGCCGCGGGATAGGCTATAAATATGCCCATGATTACCCGAATCATTATGTAAACCAGCAGTATCTTCCCTATGAATTAAAGGACGCCACCTTCTACGAAATTTCCGAAATGGGCTATGAGAAAAAAATCCGTGAGCATATGAAAAAGCTGAAAGATGGAGCCGGGGAAAAAACAGATGACCCGTAACGGCCGTTCCCGCAGGGGCAGTCAGGTTATACTTCAGCTGTTATAAACATCCAGGTCAAGCAGCCCTTCTTTCCTGGCAACCACAAGTGCCGTCATGACATCTCCGGTAGTATTTGACATTGTGGCAAACATATCTATGAACGGAGTTATCGCAATTATCAATCCCATGCATTCGATTTTCATTCCTAAATATGTAAGAACAACTCCGGTGCATACCATGCCTACTCCCGGAACGCCGGGTGTCCCAAGTGACAGGAGAACCGCAGTCACTGCAAGTCCCAGATATGTTTCCGGCGAAATATCAACGCCATAAGCTCTTGCAAGAAAAAGTCCTGTCATTACAAGTAAAATACAGGTACCGTCCATATTGATTGTGGCACCGAGCGGTATGGAAAAACTGCAGACCTTTGGCGATATTCCAAGCTTATCAGTGCATGTACGCATATTTACCGGCATGGCAGCGGAACTTGAGGACAGTGAAAAACTCGTAAGCATTCCCTCAAGATTCTTTTTAAAGAATGTAACAGGATTAACATGCCCGAATATCAGAATTATAAGACCATAAACCGCAAGCATACAGAAAAGAGTCAGTATTGACGTGGCAGCATAGCTTAAGACAGCAATAAGAGAATCCCCGCCCAGGGTTCTTACCATAATCGCTACCGAACAGAAAATAGTCAGCGGAACAATTTTGGACACAATCATTGTTATGGTAAGAAACAATGAATTGCAGGCTTCAAATAATTTTTTCAGGAATTCGGAATACTCTCCGACCATTCCGACTGCAATCCCGCACAGAATGCCCAGAAAAATAATCTGCAGAGTATCTGAGTCCAGAAAAGGTCTGATAAAATTTGAAGGCACGATTCCGAAAAATGTCTGCAGGGGAGATATTTCCACATTGGTATCCATGATTATTTCGGGAGTCTGACCTGCCGCGGAAAGTGCAAATCCCCATTCTCCGGGTTTAATAATCATAAAAATAACCATGGCAAGCAACACCGCCACAACGGTTGTTGTAAGATACATTATAATAACTCTGGTAGTGATACGCCCCAGCTGTGAGAGATCCTTAAACTGCGAAATGCAGGAAGCAATGGAAAAGAACACAACCGGTGCAATAATTATCCGGATGGCATTCATAAATATATTTTTGAACGGATCGAGAGCATAATTTATAACGGCGTCCGAAAAAGCAGCAGGAAATACCGCCTTCATAAGAAACCCGAATATAAGGCCCGCAATCAACGCTATCAGGGTTCCGTTCAGCATGGACTTCCCGGCTGCCCTGTCATAAATCTTTACTGTATTGACACCTTTTTTATAGTTGAATTTATAGCTCTCACTATAGGCATTGATGATTACCGATCTGATTACATTCTGAGACTTTTCGTCTTCTGTTCCTTTCATTATTGAGCTCTCAGCAAGAAACTCATCGTACGGATCATACTCGCTTCCGGGAACGGAGACGGTAGTGACCGTATCGCCCATGACTTTCTTTACGCTCACGGTAACATTGACTCCCGGGGCTGCATGTTTTAAAAGTCCCGCTATTGAGTCCTCTGCAATCAGCATCGTCCGGAGAACCTGCTTTCTGTCGACCCCGGTTGTGCTTAATGTCTCTTTTATAAATTCAACGCACTCTTCCACCACATTTATGTCGGAAGCATTAAACAATCCCTTTTTATGAAAAAATGCCATAGCCCGGTCCCCTTTTAAATTTGGGCTTCTTTTTTACGCGTATCAGCCCAACGCAACGTCCAGCGCCATCATCAGAGTAAAACCAAGTGCAAACATTACCACTCCCGTATTGGAATGCTCACCCTCAGACATTTCCGGTATCAGCTCCTCCACTACAACATACATCATCGCTCCGCCTGCAAAGCTCAAAAGATACGGCATGACAGGTACCATAATTCCTGCCGCCAGTATCGTAATAAAGGCTCCTGCCGGCTCCACCGCTCCGGAGATAACTCCGTCAAAAAAGGCTCTTTTTTTGCTCTTTCCTGCAGCAAAGAGCGGCATGGATATGATAGCTCCTTCCGGGAAATTCTGAATAGCGATACCTATAGCCAGCGCCAAAGCTCCACCGGCCGTGATATTTGTATTTCCCGAAAGAAAACCGGCAAAAACCACTCCTACAGCCATTCCCTCAGGTATATTATGGATCGTCACGGCAAGCAGCATCATCGTCGTCTTTTTTAACGCGGCTCTCGGACCTTCGGCTTTTTCGGCATTCATATGAAGATGAGGGATCAGGGAATCGAGCATCAGCAGAAACAATATTCCCAGCCAGAAGCCTGCGACGGCGGGTAAAAAGGACAGCCTCCCCATACCCTCAGACTGTTCCATGGCAGGAATAATAAGACTCCATATCGACGCAGCGACCATAACGCCGCTTGCAAAACCAGTGAGTATTTTCCTGACCGGATCTTTAATCTCTTTTTTCAGGATGAATACACATGCCGAGCCCAAAGCAGTTCCGGCAAACGGGATCAGGATACCCGCTACAGCGTCAGAAAGCATAAAACACCTCCGGACGGCTCCCTGAGGGATCCGCCAAATACGGATTAAAATTGACCTGAAGCTCATTTTAATCCTACCATAAACCACAGCATATGTCGATTTTTTATGGTATAATAATCATTATTTCGTTCCGGGCTCATAATCGAAAACCCGGTCCGTCACGGAGGTATTTATGGCATTACAGGAATCCGGTGAAATGTATCTTGAAACAATATATGTGCTTTCGCAGAAACTGCCGGCCATTCGCAGCATCGACGTCGGTGAATACATGGGGTATTCAAAACCATCCGTAAGCCGTGCCATGGGCCTGCTTAAAGAAGAAGGGCTTATAAAGAAGGATGAGGACGGCTTTATCAAGCTGACAAAAGCCGGGGAAATACTGGCAAAACGCATATATGAGCGTCACACAGTACTTACCCGGCTTTTCATGGGTCTCGGAGTTGATGAAAAAACCGCCACCGATGATGCCTGCCGTATCGAGCATTATATAAGCGATACAACCTTTGATGCAATCAAGGCTCATATGGCAGAGCACGGTGTGGTATAGAGGCCCTGCTAAATGCTCCACCCCGCCGATGCGCTCTGCAGAAGGGCCATCCGCCGGAATATGCTGTCCTCTTTTGCGAAGAGACTCTCCGGGCTGCCTTCTTCCGCCACATGACCGTCATTAAGTACCACGATCTTATCCGCCGCCTCAACTGTACGCATACGGTGGGCGATCACAAGAACGGTCTTTCCGACAAGAAGGCGTGAGAGAGCCTCCTGAACCTTTGTCTCATTCTCCACGTCAAGCGAAGCCGTAGCTTCGTCCAGCAGCACAATCGGGGCGTCCTTAAGCAGAGCCCTTGCTATCGAAATCCGCTGCCTCTCTCCGCCGGAAAGCTTTGCTCCGTTTTCTCCTATGGGTGTGTTATACCCCTGCGGAAGCTTCTCCACAAATTCATCACAGTTCGCGGCTTTTGCCGCTGCTTTTACCTCCTCATCCGTTGCACCGTGCTTTCCGAGCCGGATGTTCTCCATAACGGTATCATCAAAAAGCACCACATCCTGGAACACCATGGAGTAATCACTCAGCAGCACCTCCGGATCCACTGAATTTATATCCACACCCCCGACCCTGATCCTGCCTTCTGTTATATCCCAAAGCCTTGCACCCAGCCTGGCGCAGGTGCTTTTTCCGGAACCGGAAGGCCCTACAAGAGCCGTAACCTCGCCCTCCTTTGCGGTAAAGCTTACTCCCCGCAAAACCTGTTCATTATCGTACGCAAAGTCTACCTTATCAAATACGATATCATGCCCCTCAGGCGAAAATGTTTCTGACCCCTCCGCAGTCTTTGCATCATAAATCTCCATAAGCCGTCCTGCCGAAACCTGCGACATGAACATCTCCGCAATGAGTGCAAGAGCCTGGTCAAAGGGGGCGTATATTCTTGTGATCACCAGAAGGAACATGAACAAAAGCATGAAATCAATCTGTCCTGACAGGATGAGTCCCGTTCCGGTAAGTATGGTAGTCGCGACCCCGAGGCGCATAATAACGCTTGCGGCATTTACAAATATACCGCAGGAAAGCTCTCCGGAGAGCATGGTCTTTTCATGCCTGTCAATCTTCCCGTAAAGCTCGTTAAGAAATCTGTCTTCCTGGTTGGTTGCGCGTATTTCACGGATATTTTCAAGAGTTTCCTGTATCCCGTCAGACACCTGTATCGCTGCCGCCTTTGTCTCTTCCGATTTATGTCTGGAAAGATTCCTGCTTCCGAAAAGCAGCAAAAATGCCACCGGTACTCCCCAAAGGCAGGCCAGGGCCATCCTCCAGTCAAGAATAAAGAGACTTACCGCGATAACAGCCGTAGATATGTAAGAACCGTACAGATAGCCGAGACAATGGGACCATACATGCTCCAGACGGTTTACATCTCCCATAATCGTCTCGGTAAGATCCGCGAGATCCCGTTTGCCGAAATAGCCCAGGGGAAGTTTTCTGAGACGTTCCGCAAGGCTGATGCGAACACTTTTTACCTCCCCGTACACAAGACCGTAGGTCGCCCTGTACTGCTGCAGGTGGGTAAAAAGCGAGAGGCCGATAAAGACAGCAGTCATAATAAGAAAAACGAATACTCCCGGAAGTTCATCCCCTCCCGTAAGCGTTTTCATATATGCGGACATCATTAAATAAAGGATGCCCATTCCTCCCATTACCACGAGATTGACGATTACCGTCCAGACCGTTGCCTGCTTTGTATTTCTCACGCCCTGGTCCGTAAGGGCATATTTCCTTTGAAATTCTTTTCCGAACATTTATCCTGCCTCCTTATGCCTTATGTAGCAATGCGCCACTTTGCCGCCTGATTGTAGTCTTCCCACATATGTGAAAACCTGCCGTTCTTTTTTATCAGCGCATTATGCGTGCCCTCTTCCACCACATGACCGTTCTCCAGCACAATTATCCTGTCCGCACCGACAACCGTTGACAGACGGTGAGCAATAATAATGACGGTACGTTCTTTCGTCAGCTCGGCAAACGCTTTCTGTATCAGCGCTTCATTTTCCGGATCCGCAAAGGCTGTAGCTTCATCCAGCACCACGATGGGGGCATCCTTGAGTATCGCCCTCGCCAGGGCAATTCTCTGCTGCTCCCCGCCTGAAAGATAGGTTCCCTCCGTTCCGATTACCGTATCCATTCCCTTCGGAAGCTTTTCAAGGATATCATCACATTGGGCGGCAGAAAGCGCTTTCCGGACTTCTTCCCTCGACGCATCCGGTTTTGACGCCCGTACATTTTCAAATATGCTCGCCTTAAACAGACGGTTATTCTGGAAAACAAAGGCTATCCTGTCCATCAGGACATGGGGATCCGTTTCCCGTACATCAACGCCTCCTACCCTGACTGTTCCCGAGGTTACATCCCAGAATCTCGGAATCAGACTTGCTGCGGTTGTTTTTCCACCTCCGGAGGGGCCCACAAGGGCCACTGTCTGTCCGCTCTCCACCCTGAAAGAGATATGGTCGATAGCCGGCAGTTCGGATCCGCTGTAGGTGAAGCTCACATCCTCAAACTCCACGCTGTTGTCCGCCGGAGTTTTCGGATTATCCGTGATCTTTAAAACCGGTGCATCCATCACCTCAGCTATTCTTTTCAGCGCGGTGCTTGCCAGCATCATTCCGCTTGCCGCAAACATGATCCTCGCCAGAGCCGTGGATATGATGGCGGAAAAAACCGCATAAAACACAAAGTTTGTGACAAATCCCGCAAAATTGCCGTTTCTTAACGCGACCGGAGCAAGAAACAACGCTGCAGGAACAAGGAAAATAAAGGCTCCTTCCGTAAAGGTAAGATTAACGGACTGCGGAACCCTGCACACGCCATCAGTGTACAGCTCGGCCTTTCTGCTGTAATCCTCAATAGCCTCCTTAAACGCCTTGAAGGAATAAACCGTCTGCTGGAACACCTTCACCACCGGTATCCCCCGGACGTATTCCGTTCCCGCCTTGCTCATATAATCCTGTGCAGCCTGGTATTCCTGCATGAGCTTTGCGTTTTTCCCGCCCATCATAGTGAACATGGCAATTACGGAGATTACCGCCGCAAGAAGGCACGCAGCCCCCATCCTCCAGTCAAATATAAACATCATAATTACCATGGCAAGAAACATGGTGATGCTTCCGACAATGTCGGCAAGATTGTGTGCAAGCAGGGTCTCCGTCTCCGAAGCGGCTCCGTCAAGCCTGTTCCGAAGGAGCCCGGAGGCATTGGAATCAAAAAATCCGAGCGGTGTTTTCATCAGATGGGCCATACCCTGCTTGCGGATATTGGAGGCCGTTCTGAAAGCCGCAAGATGGGTACACATCAACGCCGCAAAATACACAATGATACCCGCTACGGCAAAATAAAACGCCATCCATCCGTATCTGCCGGCATCCGCGGCCGCAGTCCAGTCCGGCGCAACATCGATAAGATCCCTGGCCACCAGCCATATGCAGATGTACGGCCCCATTCCGAGAACCATTGCAATCCCCGAAAGGGCGAGTCCGAGGAAGGTCAGTCCCCTGTAATTACCCGCGTAACCCAAAAGCACAGACAGATCACTTTTCTTTTTTTCTTTCATAAAAATTCTCCTCTTTTTAATCAGCAAATGTATATCAAAATCGGTTAGCTTTTGCTAACCGCGTAATAAAAAACATCATCTCTCCGGTAAAAGACCTGTCATACTCTTCAGTCCCAGCGCCAGGGTGGAACCGTTATGAAGCATGGCGGAAGTTGCCGGAGCTATTATCCCCGCTATCCCAAACGCGATAAGCGCGGTATTGAAACCCACAATGGTCCTGTAGTTAAAATTAATCCGCTTCATAAGCAGCGTACTGATTTCCCTCAGAATAACAATACTCTCAAGATTTGAAGAACTGATGGTGATATCCGCTATCTGTCTTGCGATCTCTGCCCCTTCACTGATAGCTATGCCTGCATCCGAAGCCGAAAGCGCGGGAGAATCATTGATACCGTCGCCAACCATTATCACCTTATGGCCCTGAGCCTTTGCCTTTTCAATATATCCGGCTTTTTCTTCGGGCAGAACCTCCGCATGGTACTCTGTTATTCCGGCCTGCGCGGCAATTTTCGCTGCAGTTCTTTCACTGTCACCGGTCATCATCACGATATGTTTAAAGCCCTGATTCTTAAGCTTCCTGACAACAGCTCCGACTTCTTCCCGCACGGGGTCTTCTATCAGGATACAGGCGCAAAGTCTCCCGTTCTTCGCAAAATAAAGATGTGAATATTCATCCGGAAGAGCATCGAACTGCTCTTTTCCTTCCTCCGGGATAACCGCTCCCTCATCCTCAAACACAAAATGGTAGCTGCCTATTACCGCGCGTTCTTCCCCTATTTTTGAAGCAATCCCATGAGCTACTATGTAATCCACGGATGTATGGAGCTCATCATGGAAAAGCCCCTTTGACAGAGCCGCGTCCACAACCGCGCGGGCCATAGAATGGGGAAAATGCTCTTCAAGACAGGCTGCCTGACGCAATAGCTCGTCCTCAGCTTCCCCGCAGAAAGAAACAACACGGACAACCTCAGGCTGTGCCCTGGTGAGAGTGCCGGTTTTGTCGAAAACGATCGTATCCGCCTCAGATACCGCCTCAAGGAACATGCCGCCCTTTATTGTGATATCATGCTCCGAAGCTTCCTTTATCGCAGACAGAACGGAGATCGGCATTGCCATCTTCAGCGCGCAGGAATAATCCACCATAAGCACTGAAACGGCCTTTGTCACATTCCGGCTGAAAGCCCAGGTTAATGCCGATGCCAGAAATGTATAAGGTACCAGTTTATCCGCAAGTCTCTCCGCCTTGCTTTCCAGCGAAGATTTCAGCTTTTCGGATTCCTCTATCATCTTTACGATCTTATCAAAACGTCCGCAGCCTTCCGTCTGTGTTACACTTATGGTCAGATCGCCTTCCTCCACCACGGTTCCCGCAAAGACACTCATTCCGATGCTTTTCCGGACAGCAGCTGCCTCCCCGGTCATGGAGGCCTGATTGACCATGGCTTCGCCTTCAGAAACTTCTCCGTCGAAGGGAATCATGTTTCCCATTCGGACAACCACCCTGTCGCCGCATTTGATCCGGGATGAATCGGTCCGGATCTCTCCGGAGTCAGTCATAAGCCAGACCTTATCCACATTCAATGACATACGTCTGGCAAGATCATCTACGGAGCGCTTGTGTGTCCACTCCTCCAGAGTGTCACCTATCTTCAGAAGAAACATCACGCTTGAAGCGGTTTTGTAATCTCCCGTCAGCACAGCTGCCATGATTGCAACGGCATCCAGCAGTTCCACCTGTAAGTGCCTGTTTTTTAAGGTTTTAAGTCCGCGCCAGACATATTTTACCGTTTTAAGCACTATCCAGATTTTCTGCAGAATAAACGGCACGAAAAGAAGCTTACCGTAATGCAGGATTACAGAGGTCACAATATTGTCGCAGTATTTCGCCGAAAGCTCTCTTCCCGAGGTTTCGTACACTGTTTCCGGCACCTGCACCTTATCGAAGGAAAACCTTCGCAATATATTGATGGTCTCCTCACGATCGCCGCCGTATACTATGACCGCATCCGCGGTTCTTTCGTACACCCTGACCTCTTCTATTTCCTCAAAGCCCTTAAGATAGTATTCAAGCGTATCCGCTTCTCTGAAGGTCATGCGCTTCATCGGAAGGTGAATTCTCAGGCGTTTTTTTATTTCATGTCTGATCGTGAATCTCATTTTTTACGTCTTTTTACGGTTTTACTTCCGGCCGCAGCTTTATTCTCAGCTTTCTCTTCCGCTGCTTTGTTTATATCCGCTGCTTCATTTTCGTCTGATGCTTTATTAACATCCGGCACTTCATTCGCGGCCGGCATTTCGCTCTCATCAGGCACCTCAATCCCGTCCGTAATTTCGGCTTCCTCTGCCCTCTTTGCTCTTTCCTCGTTTATCACCTTCGCCTCTTCGTAGATATCCGTGCAGTTTTCCTGCAGCGCGGTTGCCTGATCGAGAATACAGTCCCTCACCCGAAGCACTCCGGCCGTACATTGCGCATAAACCTTTTTTGCATCCCGGGAGGACAGGAGCTTAATTCCTTCCAGTCCGAACAGGGTTCCGAGTGCGAATAATCCGATTTTTTCAAGTTTCATCGTAATACCTCCAAAGTAGTGTTATTCCGTTACCGGTATATTCATATGGGCCTTAAAAAAATCATTAAGACATTCATAGGTCTCATCACTGATCACGTGTTCAATACCGCAGGCATCTTTTGAGGCAGTTTCTTCGTTTACGCCGATACCCGTAAGTATTCTCTTGAGCAGGACATGTTTTCTGTATATTCTTTCAGCAATGACTTTACCGGCATCAGTGAAAAAAATATAGCCTTTATCGTTTAAATAAACCAGATTCCTTCCGCGAAGCTTCTTCATGGCGTTGCATACGCTCGGTTTCGTAACCCCGAGCTGCCGCGCCACATCCACGGATCTCGCGAACCCGTTTCTTTTATGCAGCATCAATATGCTTTCAAGATAATCTTCACTCGAATTGTTTTTAACCATATGATTCAATCCGACGAACTCTTCCGGCAGTTTCCCGCCATGGGACAGCCTATGCACCTCTTTCCCTTCTTCTTCTCCCTGTAAATATATATACAGGCTCCCGATACTGCCGCCAGCAGAATAATTGCCGTTATGATATCCGCCATTGAAAAGCTCATGAAAATCTCCTTGTCATTACCCCAGCTGGTATTCCAGGGCAAGCTTCTTCTGATTACTCTTAATGCACCCGAATATTATCCCCGCAAATACAAGGATGGCTACAAGTCCGCCCACAAAGCCGGCTCCGACGCTTCCCGTTGTGATAAGGGTTCCGATCTGATATACAAGGAAGCCCACCGTGAATCCCGTGCCGAGCTGCAGACCGATCGCACCCCAAAGCCACTTCGCGGATTTCATCTCGGAATTCATGGCTCCGAGAGCTGCGAAGCAGGGCGGTGTGTAGAGATTGAACATCAGATAGGCAAGCGCCGCAACTTTTGTGATGCCCATAACCGCGGCTACCGCATTGCCTTCTCCGATAAGCTCCAGTTCTTCGGTATCAATAAAGTTGGTTATAGCATAAACCGTGGCTATGGTTCCCACAACATTTTCTTTTGCGATAAAGCCCGTGATGGCCGCCGCCGCAAGCTGCCAGGAGGCTATCCCGACAACGGGAACTATAAGGATGGAGAAAGGTCCTGCGAGACCAGCAAGAATGGAGGTGCTTTCCATTCCCTCTTCAACCGCTTCAAACTGCCAGTTAAATGACTGCATGATCTGAACAACCGTGTTGCAAACCAGGATGATGGTTCCTGCCTTAACGATATACGCTTTTCCGCGCTCCAGCATGCTCTTTAAAGCAAAACCGATACTCGGAACCTTGTATTCCGGCATCTCAATGATGAAAAAGCTCTTCCTGTATCTCATGCCCGTTATGGCTTTAATCAGCAGGGCCCCCAACAGTATCAGGACAATACCCAGCATGTAGCAAACAAAGCTTACCCATTTGGATTCCGGGAAGAAGGCTCCGGCAAAGAGAGCAATAACGGGAAGCTTTGCGCCGCAGGGCATGAAGGTTGCAAGCATCGCGGTGCTCCTGCGTTCCCTTTCATTTCTTATGGTTCTGCAGGCCATGATGGCCGGAATCCCGCAGCCGGTTCCTATAATCATCGGGATAACCGATTTGCCGGAAAGACCCACCTTTTTAAATATGGGATCCAGAACAACCGTTGCCCTGGACATGTAGCCGCAGTCTTCCAGTAGCGCAATAAGAAAATACATCACCATAACCAGCGGCAGGAACCCTACCACAGCGCCGACGCCTCCGATCACGCCGTCGATAAGAAGGGCATAAAGCAGCGGATTCGCATCCCCGAGCATCTCTCCCGCCCACTCCTTAAAGGCTTCTATCCATCCCACAAGAATATCCGCAAGCCATGTTCCCACCGTGGTCTGACTGATGTAGAAAACGACGAACATAATACCGGCAAAAATAACCAGTCCCAGGATCGGATTTGTCACAATTTTATCGATCGCATCTCCCGTATTCCTGTCCTTTGTAAGAGTCTTTCTGTCTTCAGTTTTCCCTACAATTCCGTTTACAAATTCAAAGCGCTTCCGGTCCGCCGCTTCTACTGCCTCCTTATCCGTGAGATCCACGTTTCCCTGATGATAGGGGGCTTTCTGCCCTTTCCCTTCCAGAGAAGCCGCGGCACTGACGACCTCCTGCAGTCCCTTTTCCGAGGTTGACACGGTGCTTATAACGGTACATCCCAGTTTTTCGGACAGGGTCTTTTCGTCTATCTTATTCCCCTTTTTTTCATTGACGTCACTTTTATTCAAAGCTACGACAACCGGTATCCCCAGCTCCAGAAGCTGCGTCGTGAAGAAAAGGCTTCTGCTTAAGTTCGTGGCATCCACGATATTTATGATCGCATCCGGATGCTCATTCTTTACATACCCGCTGGTGATGCTCTCCTCAGAGGTGAACGGAGACATGGAATAAGCTCCGGGCAGGTCTACCGCTATAAGCTCCTTCCCGCTGCTGTTATACTTTGCCTTGATCGGGCTTTCCTTTCTGTCTACCGTGACCCCGGCCCAGTTTCCGATCTTCTCGTTTCTCCCCGTCAGCGCGTTGTACATGGTTGTTTTTCCGCTGTTGGGATTTCCCGTCAGTGCGATTCTCATAGTTCTCCTCCTTAAACCTTAAATCTGTATCGAAGCTCCAAGCTCCGGATCAATGTTATAACGGGCATCTTTGATGGATACCACAAGATTACCTTTTCTGTCGACCACGGTGATCTTCTCTCCGCTGTAACACCCCAGGGAAAACAGGAAGCTCTCCATTTCCTCATCCCCGCCGGTATCGACTTTTGTGATCACATATTCATTTCCGATCACTGCATCGTTTAAATCCATTGTTTCTTTCCTCTTCTCGTTTTTCCCTGATATTTATTTCTGTGATAAGCATACGCTAACCGAATTACATTATAGTTAGCGCACTCTAACCTGTCAAGGGCTTTTCTCGATTTTTTGCATTTTCTGCGGATCCCACCAAACAGTGAACTTCATCAGAAGTCATCCGGCCGGATAAACCATGCAATCAGATAAGCGTATGCTAATTGAAAACCAGAGCTTTTATCCACGGCTTTTATCCGCGGCTATTCGCGCTCAGCGCTCATAAACAAGCCGGTAAAAGCCCCACTGGGGCTTTTACCATAATATATCCATCGCGTCCTTCGGATTTTCTATCCATTCATCGGATTTGATCCGTGAGTTCTTTACCTTTATCACCCGGTCGGCTATTTCGGCGCAGGCGCTGTTATGCGTTACCATTACCACCGTCCTGCCTTCCCTGTGGCTTAAATCCTGCAGAAGCTTTAATATTTCCCTTCCGGTATTCGTATCGAGAGCCCCTGTGGGTTCATCGCATAAAAGCAGCCTCGGATTTTTTGCTATGGCTCTCGCTATGGATATCCTCTGCTGTTCTCCTCCGGAAAGCTGTGAAGGAAAATGATGCATTCTCTCCGACAGCCCGACCCTGGCTATGGCATCCTCCGGGTGCATAACCTCAACATAGCCTTTGTTCCAGACGGATTTTTTCCCCGAATTTGCCCTGACATCCTTCATAAGGGCCACGTTTTCATAGGCCGTGAGCGTCGGGATAAGGTTATAAAACTGGAATACAACCCCCACATTCCAGGCCCTGTAATCCGTAAGCTGATTATCGTTATAGCCCGCAATATTTTCACCGTCAAAAACAAGCTCCCCCTCCGTGGGGGAATCCATGCCTCCCAGAAGATTTAAAAGGGTGCTTTTTCCCGCGCCTGAGGGGCCCAGAATCACGGCAAACTCCCCTTCGTTCAGGTTCAGGTTAATATCGAACACAGCGTAAAAGCTCCGCTCTCCCATGGTATAAGACCGGCTTATGTGTTTTAACTCAATTAATGACATATCTCGCCTTCGTTCCTGCCGCCTCATCGGTAACTGCGTCGGTAATCACAATATCTCCCTTTTTAAGACCTTCCTTTATCTCCACCTCATCCCCGTTATTGATACCCGCGGATACATATTTTTTTGATATCCTTGCGTTTTCAACGGTATAGCAGTAGTCTCCCCCGTCATCGCTGTAAAAGGCCTCCACCGGTATAACCAGCACATTATCGGCAACCTCCGTATATATCGTCACATCTGCTTCCATCCCGATTATGGCGGCCTCGTCTGCTCCGGGAAGGGAAACCTCCACCTCTATCCTGCTTTTATCCGAGGAATCGGCAGTGGCAAGAGAATTAATCTTTGTCACTTCTCCCTCATACTGCTTTCCGCCGATCTCTGTCACAGCCCTCTGGCCGATATGTACTCCGGGAATATCGTACCGGCTTATATCGGTTCTGCACACCAGCTCTTCGGTTGTTTCCAGCGTGAACAGCTCGGTTCCCTCCTCGGCAAATCCTCCGTCATAAATTCCCAGTTCGGTAATCACGCCGGAAAAATCCGCCCTTATGCCGCTTTCCGCTTTCTGAAGATCCGTGAATATCCTTTCCTTCTCCTCCCGGCTGAGCTCGGTGTTTTTCAGCAGAGCCTCTTTTTCATCCTCATTCAGAATCATGTTTTCATAAGTCGCCTTGTTATTCTTTGCCTCTGCCCAGTTCCGGGTAATATCCTCCATCACATTACCCACATCATTCAGGGCCTGATTTTCTTCTGGTGTGGCCGCTCCCGCAGAGGTTATATAAAGACCTTTCTTCAACTCCGCAAGTTCTTCGTTGAGTCTGTCCAGCTCCTCCTGCGCATCCTTTATATCGTCAACCTCGTCTTCGCTGTATCCTTCCTCCCCGGGCATCCCATAGTCCATGGCTTCATTTTTCTCATGCGTGCCTTCCGCAATTTCCCTTTCCTTTTCCGCTATTTCCTTATTTACCGAATCTATCTGGCACTGAAGGTAATAGTTTCTGGCAAACTCATCTTCCGATATCTCATCGCCCTTTTCCCGGTAGAGCCAGTACAGAATGGCGTATGCCTCGTCGTCATCCTTTGCTTTCCGGTATTTTGAAGCATAGCTGTCGCTCTCTTTAACCCTTCCGCTGTAATCGAGCTCGGCCTGCTCGGATCTTATTTCCGCTTCGGTTAACATTCTTTTAAGGTCTCCCGCGTCATACTTTACAATGATATCCCCCTTTTTTACCCTGTCCCCTTCCTTAACGGATACCGTGTCCACCGAAGCGGTGACGGAAGCGTAATATACCTTATCTCTGGCCCCGTGGATTTTACCGGTTTCCTTTATTGTTCCGGATATTTCGGAAACAGCGGCCTCGCAGGCGGTATAGCTCTTTCCCAGATTCACGGCATAAACCACACCTCCGGTTATCAGCACTCCGGCCAGGCAAAGGACGACGAGCTTTATGATCAGATTTTTCTTCATAGTTATTCTATTCCTTTCAATGCTTCAACCATATCTATATACTTAACCCTTGCGGACAGGAAAAAGCTCACTGCCGCAGAAAGAATCAGGGTGCCGAGCACCGAGTAAAAATATGACGGAATAAATATAACAGCCCTGTAATCCATGGATTCCGGCATATCAGCCATTATTTCATACAGGAGAAGCCTTCCGAAGGGAATGCCCAGAATAACGCCCGCTATTGTTATCCACAGGTTCTGGAGCTGCAGAATTCCCCTTATCTTTCCCGTGGAAAAACCCAGCACCTTTAACGTGGCCATCTCCCTGGCCTTTTCCACAAAGGACAGCACTCCCTGGTTATAAAGAACCACTACCCCCAGAATGACGGCTGCGCTTATGAATATCGCCATCATCATATACATCATTTCCTTCATCTGATCCATTGAACGCATCATTTCTTTTGTATCCTGCACTCCGGTAACATTATCATCATCCATGAGATCAGAAGAAGGATCCACATTTGTAAGTATCATAAGAGGTTTAAATTCGAGTTCATGCTCCTCATAGATTTCACGGTACATGGTTATCCCCTGTGTCCCGGGGTTTGCGTAGATCTGCACGACCCTGTCTTTCTGCCACTTATCATCTCCCGTCAGGTGCCAGCGGACAAACTCTCCTTTGCTTATTCCAAGGGAGTCAGCCATCTTTGCGGACATGGCTATCCCTTTTTCTGTAAGGAACTGGTGCTCAAAGGCATCTCCCTGAAAATGCAGAAGACTTCCTTTTTCAATAACAGTTACATTGCCGCTTTTCCTGATGCCACCGGCTTCAAAATCCGCCTGGGCTATCTCCATCATCTGTCCCCTGTATTTTTTCGCGTACTCATAGCTTTCCTCGCGGGACGCATCCTCTTTCATCACTATCTGGTATGCAGCCGTGTTGAGTTCGCCGTACATCCAGTTTGTGATGAATTCGATGGAGTCGAGGCACCCGAAAGCAGTAAGCATAAGCATGGTGCAGCCGGTCACTCCGACTATTCCCATGCCCGTTCTGACTTTATTTCTTCTGATATCCCTGAAATTCCACTGGGTTGCGAATTTAAGCTTAAGCCAGACTTTGCTTTTTTCAAAGCGGGACGGTTTCATAAGCTTAGGCGCTTCTATCTTCAGTGTCTCGGCGGGAGGCGGGACAAGCTCCTTCCTGCAGGATAAGAAGCTTACGAGAGAGGCAACCGCCACCGATGCCATAATTACCAGAACTCCGGAAAATGTCAGCTTTCCCTTTGCCTGGGGCAAGAGATAGGTACTCTTCATCATATTCAGAACCAGATCCACAATATATTTATATCCTGCAACCGCTCCCAGCACGCTGCCTGAAAGACTCAGGAAAAAACCATAGGAAATATAGTGAAGCGTTATGATGCCCCTGGAGAAACCCAGCGCCTTCAATGTCCCTATTTCCGTCCTCTGTTTTTTCGTGAGCCTGGTCATAGTTGTGATTATCCCGAGAACCGATATGAGCATAAAGACCACCGGAAACATAAAGGCCATTCCCTTGTGCTGTTCCATTTCCGCCCTGAAGGTCTGATAGCTTAAATTATCGTCCTTATCAAGAACGGCCAGGCTGTCATTGTCCAGCACATCCTTTATCCGGGTATCCAGGATATTCCTTATCTCCTTTTCATCCCGGTTTAAAGCCTTTTCATTGTCGATCCCCTCCGCATCGAGGATCATTTCGTTGAAACAGACATCTTCTTCCGGATATTCCGAGACATCCATAAAAGCAGCCCCGTAAAACCCGTAGTCCGGCATCATTGAAGCCGTATCCCTTAAGAAATACACATATTCCGGATGTCTGACCGTTCCCTTAAGTATGGCGTCAAAATCCCTGCCCTCATATTTAAGCCTGACCGTATCTCCGATATGCAGTCCGTTTTTTTCCGCAAAATTGTAATCAAGCCAGACTCCCTTTTCACCGGGCACATAGACTTCTCCGTCCACCGGGGACAGGCAGGATATCTCATTGCCCTCAAGAAAGTTCAGATACATATCGGCTTCCCTGTCGGGAAGAAGCGCCTTTCCTTTTACGGATATTCTTCTTTCAGCCTTTTCCACGCCTTCCAGATCAAGAACTTTTCTTAAGTCGTCAGCCGAGAAGTTCTTTCCCTGAACCCAGATGTCCGCAAGGTTGCATTTTGTATAAAAGGCATCCTCAGCCGCGGTAAATCCGGCCACCTCCGAATCCATTCCCACAAACACAAAAAGTCCGAGAAATGACATTATGAAAATTGAAAAGAACTGAACCTTATTTTTCATAAGGTTCCTTAACATGTTTCTGAAAAGCACAGGTTTTCCCGCCGTTTTACGCGATTTTTTGCGATTAGCATCCGCTAACCGTGTTATATTATAGTTAGCATACTCTAACTTGTCAAGATGTCCCAAAAAATCTTTTTAAAGCAGGGAACCCCGTCAGAAAAGTCCGTACAGATACACAAAAAGAGGCATGGTAAGCACGCAGCAAAGAAGCATCAGAATATTTATGGCGCTGGCGTATTCCGCGTCACGTCCGTAAACCTGGGAAAACTGCACTATAGTCGAAGCGGACGGCGCTATTGCCGGCAGAAACGGAACAAGAAGTATCTTATCAGTATCAAGGTTTAAGAAGCGGAAGGCGTAGCCCGTCCCCTTGACAATCAGAAGTGCCGCTATCGGGAAAATCAGCATTCTGAAAGCAAAAACCAGAAAGATGCGTTTCTTTCTGAACACCGCACCCGGCTTAAGATTCGCAGCCAGCATTCCCGCAACCAGCATCGACAGCGGCCCCAGCATATCTCCCATGGATGACATTACGTCCGAGAGGGCGGCAGGGAGTCTGAGTCCCGTCACCATCAGGAAAATCCCGGCAAGAATCGAAAGAATATTGACGTTAAAAAGGATCTTTCGGAAATTGAACTTCTTTTCCCCGGAAAACCGGTAGACACAATGAGTCCATATAAACATGGTCTGAACTGCCATGAAAGCCGTGGAATAAACAAGCCACTCCTCACCCAGTACGTAGGTGATGAGCGGTACTATCAGATTTCCGGCGTTGGGATATACCACGGACATTTCTTCCACCACATCTGCGTGAAACATCCGCGCAAACAGAATGCCCGACGCAACCCCGGCAATATGAAGGATCACAACGGCGACAAGGCAGACCGAAAGTCCCCCCATAAGTTCCTTATTAAGTTCTGTCTGAAAAACGTTCAGAATAAGACAGGGTACTATAAGATAGAGACAGATTCTGGAGAGCACCAGAGAATCCGGGCTCTTCAGAAGCCCGGTCTTCACCATCACAAAGCCGAAGACCATGATGAGAAGAAGCTGTACTATTTTCTGGGCTAAAAGAATACTTAACAAAACGGAAACCTGCCTGACGTATCAATGGGTTTCGGAAGACAATTCCGGGAAAAGAGCGGAAAAATCGGTTTTTATTTCAAGAGCCGCAGCAAAAGCCCTGAGCCCCTCTTCATCCTGTTCGTCAAATCTGTCCTTTTCGGGACTGTCTATGTCCAGGACTCCGATAACCGTGCCGTTTGCATGAAGGGGTATGACTATCTCGGAAGCCGAGTCAGCGTCACAGGCGATATGCCCCGGAAATTCATGTACATCCGGAACCCGGAGCACCCTGTCCTCAGAGACCGCACTGCCGCAGACCCCTTTTCCCGGAGCAATACGCACGCAGGCCACCTTCCCCTGAAAGGGTCCGAGCAGGAGGGAGCCCTTTTTCATAAGGTAAAAGCCCGCCCAGTTCACCCTCTCGAGATTATGGAAAAGCAGGGCCGAAACATTGGAAAAAAGCGGTACATAATCATTCGCTGTTTCGGCCAGAGCCTCCATCTGTTTTGTAAGAAGGGTATAATCCGTGTTCATCAGCTCACACCTCCGGTTCCGACGGGCGCAGCGCAATACTTTCAACTTAGTTTTTTGTACATCCAGTTTCCGAGCATCTGGATAAGCTGCACAAACACAATCAGTATTATGGAGCAGACAACCAGATAATCCGTTTTATACTGCTGGTAGCCAAAACGTATGGCTATATCTCCGATACCTCCGCCGCCGACCGTGCCCGCCATGGCCGAATAGCCTATGAGGGAGATGATAAGGAGGACAATCCCGTTAAGCATTCTCGGAACCGACTCCTTAACATATACACGCATGAGTATCTGAAAATCGGAGGCCCCGAAAGAGTGGGCAGCCTCTATTACTCCGTGATCCGTCTCCCGGAGACTCGTCTCAAAAATTCTTGCGATAAAAGGAATGGCCGAAATGGTAAGAGGGACTACTGAAGCCGTGGTTCCTATGGCCTTTCCCACCAGAAGCCTTGTAAAAGGAATCAGAATTACCAGAAGTATTATAAACGGAAAACTCCTGAAAATATTTACAATGAGGCTTAACGTCTCATAGATTACCTTATTGGGCTTCAGACCGTCCGGGGCTGTCAGGGTTAATATTACCGCCGGAAAAAATCCCAGTATCACGGAGAAGACTGTGGACCAGAACACCATATACACCGTCTGCCGCATGGCGGTAAAAATAATCTCCGTCATCCCGGAGTTTGAAACAACTCCTCCCATTGTATCAAAGCACCTCCCAGGTCACATCATTTTTATCCAGGAAGGCGCAGATCCTCTCCCTGTTTTCTTCAGTCGTGTTAATCACAAGGCTGCCGTATACATTTTTCCGGAAATCCTCCAGCTTCGCCCAGCAGATACTGAAATCCACATCCAGGGAACGCGCCATCATCGTCACAACAGGCGCCTGACTTCCCTTTCCGGTAAAGAAAAGCTGGATATTGACCCCCTCCTTAGGCAGAAGCTCGCTTCCCTCCCGGAGAAAGTCCTTGATTTCCTTTGTTGCGGGTTTGACAAAAAGCTCCTCCGGCCTTCCCTCCGAAAGCACCTTCCCTTCATTCAAAAAGGCCACACGCCGGCAGATCTGTTTGACCACCTCCATCTGGTGGGTCACGATAACCACGGTAATCCCCAGCTCCTGATTAATCTGCTGAATGAGATTTAAAATTCCTTTGGTTATTTCCGGATCCAGGGCGCTTGTCGCCTCATCGCAGAGAAGAAACCTGGGATCCAGCACGAGGGCTCTCGCAATGGCTACCCTCTGCTTCTGCCCTCCGGAAAGCTCCCTGGGTCTGGCATGAACCTTGTCCTCCAGCCCCACCAGGCGGATAAGACCCATGATCTTCTCCCTGGCTTCCTCGCTTTTTGTATTCATTTTCCAGAACTTCATCGGAAGTGCAATGTTGTCATACACATCCAGCCTCTCCAACAGGTTGAAGCTCTGAAAAATCATACCCATCTGCTTCTGCAGATGTTTTAAGGTATCTTTGTCCCGGACCGATACCGGAGTTCCGTCCACAACTATACTTCCGGCATCATAGGATTCCAGCCCGTTAATACAGCGGAGCAGCGTGGATTTACCCGCGCCGCTCTGCCCTATGATTCCGTATATTTCATGATCCTCGATTGTCAGGGATACCCCTTTTAATACCTCCAGATCCTGAAACTGTTTTCTGACATCCTTGATTTCTATCATGTTCCTGTTTTTTACTCCGGATCAATAAAGGAAGTAATTACCGAGCCCTTATAGGTTTCCTCAATATAGCTCTTCACTGCATCCGACTTGATAGCTTCCAACAGAGCCTTTGTCTTTTCCGTCTCTTCTTCGCCCTGCCTTACCACGATGAAATTAGTACGTTTAACAGAGGTTTCCGTATCAAATTCCTCAATATCAAGAGCAGGATAGGTTGCAGGAAGATCAGCACCGAGGGCATAGTTTCCGTTGATGGCCGCCGCATCCAGATCGGGCAGAGCCAGAGGAAGACTTGCCGCCTCCAGCGCGGTTATCTTGTAGCCGTGAGGATTAGCCTCCTTGTCATTGGAAAGCGTCTCCTCGGAAACGCTCTCGTCCTCGCCGTAACCGCCCATTGAAGTTAAAAGTCCCTTCTGTACAAGAAGAGCCACGCCGCGGGCGGCATTGTCCGGATCATTGGGAATTCCGATTTCCGCCCCGTCCGGAATTTCTTCAAGAGCCTTATACTTCTGGGAATAGATACCCATGGGCTCAATATGCACTCCGGCCACGGCGGCAAGATGAAGCCCGGCATCCTCGTTCTGCTGATTCATATATCCGAGAGTCTGGAAATAGTTGGCGTCCAGCTCCTTCGATTCCAGAGAGGTATTGGGAAGCACATAGTCTTCAAATACCACTGTCTCCAGCTCCCAGCCCTGCTCGGCCAGAACGGCCTTAACCGCGTTGTCCAGAATGTCCGCGTGCGGTACGGGAGTAGCCCCTACCACGATCTTCTTATCAGCGGAGCTCTCGTCTTTGGCCTCAGTATCGCCCGCTGCCGGAGCTGCGGCCGCCGCGGGTGCAGCTGCTTCTCCCGTGCATCCGGCTAAAAGCCCCAGAGTGAGAATTCCGGTCAGTAAGCATGCAGATAATTTTTTCATAATTTTCCCCTTTCTACTATAAAACCCATTCCGGGTTCAACAGTCTCCTTACCGTCTTCACTAACGAACTTCTTTTTCGTTTCGTCAGTTACCCATAAGCTCCGGCAGTGTGGCCTCAAAGTCCACGCCGTACCAGGGCTTTTTCGGATTGTTAAGCGTAACTTCAATGGTATGAGCCGTATAGTCCGCAGCAATCCTCATGGCGTCCTTCCAGCTTTTGCCTCTCATCAGTTCTCCGACGCAGGTGCTGGAGAAAAGATCGCCGGTTCCGTGATAGGTGGCATCAATCCTTTTATTCTGATAGGTATAATATTCACCGGTCTGACTGTCATATCCCATAACACCTGTTTTTCCTTCTTCCAGGGATACTCCGGTCAGAACGCTTATCTTTGCGCCGAACTCATTCAGCTTCCCGAGAAGCTCACGGATATAGTCCTCATCGTATTTTTCCCGGTACTCCATACCCGTCATAAAGGCAGCCTCGGTTATATTCGGAACAATGATATCCGCCACCGAACAAAGTTCCGCGTTTTTCTTTACATAATCCATGTCAAAGGCAGGATAGAGCTTTCCGTTATCCGCCATGACGGGATCCACAAACACAAGCATATCATCTGTTCTGAAATCAGCGATTAAGCCTTTGATCTGGTCTATCTGTTCTATTGTACCCAAATAGCCCGTGTAAATCCCGTCAAAGACCACATTTTCGCTCTTCCAGTGATTTTTAATGGGTTCGATCTGATCAGAGAGATCCTTACATGTGAAATTCTTAAACATGGTGTGGGTCGACAAAACCGCAGTCGGCAGAATCACCGTCTCTGTTCCGAGAGCGGAAATAACCGGCAGAGCAATTGTCAGAGAGCATTTACCCAGGCAGGAAATGTCCTGAATCGTTAACAATCTTTTCATAATAAACCCCCTCTTCTTTTTTACCGCCTATTCTCCTACTTATTTATTATTTAGTCAACCTCACAATGATTTTCTTAAAAGAAGACTCTTAATGGCGTCGTAGTCCAGATTATCGGCTGCCTGCTTCAGTTTCTTAAAAAACTCCCTGTTCTCTTCGGAAAAACGGTAATTCTTTATTTTTTCAAAAACACCTTCGATCCGGTCACAGTCCATGGCATCAGCCGCTTTATACAGCTCCTCAAAAATCTCCGACATCAGGGCCTTATCTTCCATGGGTTTATCCGATGAATCCTCTGATTCTTCCTCTTCGGCAAAGATCCGGGAAAGCGGTTCCTTCAGGTCTTTCAATAATTCCATAAAAGCCCCCTGATGCCCCCGGATAAAGACGGAGTCTCCTCTTTTGCCCGCGTCTTCAAGGCTCTGGGCTTCCTCCCCAAGCTCCATGGCACCTATGATCTTCGCCGAGCTCTTAAGGGCGTGAACCTTAATTGTATAATTTTTCAAATCTCCTTCCCGGAAATACCGCCTCAGCTCTTCAATTTTCTCATCAATTGAATTACAGAAGATTTTTAAAAGCGGAATATATTCCCCGGGAGAGCCGCTGTTTTTAATCCCGGCGCGGACATCCAGCAGATTCTCTTCTTCGAGAGTCTTTAACAGCGCAGGAAGCTCCTCATCAGCGTCATCCCTTCCCTCTTCTCCTCTTGCGTCATCAGAAGCCTCCATTGAAACCTTATCCGGCGGCAGGAAGCGCTGCAGCACTTCCTCCAGCTTTTCAAAATCAATGGGTTTGGAAAGATACTCGGCAAACCCCTCCGAGAGATATCGTTCCCTCGAACCGGTAATCGCATTGGCCGTAAGACATACGATCGGGGTCGAAAGATTCGGGTTATTCTGCATGGCCCGAAGCTCATGTAGAGTTTCGATTCCATCCTTCCCGGGCATCATATGATCCATGAATATCATGTCATATTTCTTCCGGGAGCTCAATAAAAGCCCTTCGTCACCGCTGCCCGCAGTGTCAATTTTTATTCCGGTCTGTTTTAAGAGGCTCTTAAACACCATGAGGTTCATGGGGGTATCGTCCACCGTAAGGACTGTTGCCTCCATCGCCGTCAGTCTCTCTTTGTAAGGAGTTTTCTTTTCCGGGGCGGTCTTCTCAGAAGCCCAGTTGTTTTTAGCGGCCTCCGAGATCGCTTCCGGCTCCAGCCTAGCGGTTCCATCCTCAATCCTGGAAATATCCAGAATATTATTTACAAGCGAAAGCAGCGTGTTCCCGGCTCTCCGTATCGTTTCGGCATAACCGATAACGTCCTCGTTTCTGCTTTCCCGGAGTATCATTTCGTTCATCCCCAGCATGGCGTTAATGGGGGTGCGGATTTCATGGGACATATTGGCAAGAAAAGCCGTCTTTGCTTTCGTTGCCTCTTCTGCAATGGCCTTTTCGATTTCCAGCTCGTGCACCATTGTCTTTTCGTAGTATATACAGTTTTCCTTATGGTTAAAGCCGTTATATATGGCAAAGGCCATCTGCCGGCAGCTTTCATAGCCGCAGCAGGTACAGTTGATCTGACGCGATTCGGGGGTTACCTTATTCAGACTCAGGAAAATCTTTTCCAGCTCTTCCTCATTCGGTATCTCATACCGGCACTCGGCGGACCGGTCTGTATAGCCTCTTAAATAATCCTCCAGCAAAAGATGTTCAAACTGGCGGTTGTAATTCTTCAGCCGTTCCTCCGGACTGTCATCCCTGGACCAGGCATCGCCCCGCTCTGACTTCTTGGACTCCTCCCGAATTCGTAAAAGAGAGTAGAGAGCATCATCAGTCATGGATTTCTCGGGGTTTACAGCCGTTCCGCAGATACAGCCTTTTTCGCAATTCAGAGCATCTATGAATAAAAACGGCGTTTCCCTGTTGCGGATACGATCCTTGTTTATATGAAGCCATTCATACAGGCGGCGCTCCCCTTCAATCTGCCTGATGAATACCTGATCTCCCAAAAACCAGCGAACGGTTTCCGCCAACCCGCCGGGAGTGGGATAAAAGGAACCTAGCCCGTATTCAATCTCACTGTGGGTATCGGGCCCGGCGATATGATGATCCTTTACATATCGCATCAGATGCTCAAAGGTCACATTATAATTCACAAGGCCTATATTATGCGGATCCTCAATTTCGAGCTTTTTTGCGATACAGGGACTGATAAACGCCAGTTTGTCGGTGATTTCGAGTTCCTTTCTGGCATATATCGCCGCGCACATAAGCGGACTCTGCACAGGAAAAAGTCTCGGCAGAAGCTCGGGAAGATAACGTTCAATATAGGAAACAACTGCCGGACAGGGCTGGGAAATACCCCCGAGGAAATCATATTTTTTGATATAATTTATATATCCCCAGGTGCAGATATCGGCCCCGAAGGATACGCTGATGATCCGGTTTACCCCCAGCTCCTTCAGACCCCCCAGCACACTTTCATATTCTTCGGGATAATTGGCTTTAAAGGCCGGCGCCAGCATCAGGGAGATGGACTCTCCGTTTCTTAAGTCCTTAAAAAACCGCTCCGTATCATCCTCGAATTCCCTGGCTCCGTGTACGCAGACATCAATGCAGCTGCCGCAGGCAACGCACTTGCTTCCGTCCACCTCGATGCGGGCTCTGCCATCCTCTTCCTTGGAAATACAGGCACCTATGGCACTGCACACATTTATGCATTTGTTACAGCCTATACATTGATCATTTGTATAAACAATATTGTGCTTATTCATGCCTCTCAACCGGTAGGATTATATTTAATCTATTTACCTGCGTTTCTGTCGCAAAACTCGATTTTTACCATATTTTCGACAGTTTCGAATGCCTTTATTTTCTTAAGCGTGCCGTTTTCACGCTCGTCGTGGCGGCCCATGAGATAACAGTTTCCGGGTTCCAGTCCGAGAACGTATTCCCCTGAGGCCATGGAACGCCATTCGTTCATGACGGGGAGCGTCTCTCCGCTCCAGGATATGGTCATATCGATACCCAGAACAGGGTTCTCGAGTCTGGCGTAAAACTCTTTTGACATCTTCTGGAAGAAAACTCTTTCCTCTTCACTGTCAACAGGCTTCTCGAAGCTCGTGGTCTTTTCCATTCCGGTTTTTGCCCACTCCGTCCGGGGAACCGTCTCCCTGTCCTCAGGAAGCACGAGATGTGCCTCCTCCGAAAGGAAGGGATAACCGAAATTGCAATGATAGACCTGCATATATTCCTCGTCCCTGGGAGTAAGATTGGTTATTTTATCCTCCACCGTGACGCTGGAACCGTATACCGGAATCCTGATGCTCCTCTTTACCTCCAGTTCATGGGCGAACATCGCGCATTCCCTGATAACACCCTTAATCACAATCTCGTCACCCTCTGTCTCGGCGCTGACCTGTTCGGCCTGAAGACCGTGGAAGCGTCCGTGGAGCGGATGAAATTCATCGCCGTCGCGATTCGGCAGCCCCGCCGAACGAAGACCGCAGGTATATAAAAGTCCTCCGGAAAAATAATTGGGAAATTCATTGTCAAAGGGCTGGAACGAAGCGGGAGAGTCATAGCCGTTTTTGCTGAGCCAGGACATATTTATCCCCTTAAAGCGGGTCTGCCCGATATCAAGCCCCATATCAGGAAGAATATCGAGTGCAAGGCCTCCGGCCGTTGCGACCTCAATGATCTCATTTCCCTTTCCTCTTCCCTCTCTCAATTCCAGACGGCGAAGAGTCACCATCTGGGCGGGATTTCCGATATATCCGTTTCTGATCTCCTTCATCATGATATTCTTCCTCCATACTTGATGTATAAGTTTTACTCGCTCTCAGCCAGCTCGCATATTATATTCACGCACCTTTCGATTCCCAGGGTGGAACTCTTCAGGCACAGATCATAATAGGCCGCGTTTCCGAATTCGGTTTTTGTATAAAAGGTGCAGTACTTTCTCCTGGTCTTATCAACAGACTTCATTTCCTCAAGTATCCGCTCTTCCGGAAAGTCCGGCATCTTTCCCTTCAGGTTCTGAAGGCGGAAATACCGGGACGCCGATATAAAAACATGCAGACTGCGGTCAAATTCTTTAAGAACCACATTCGCGTTCCGGCCGACAATAACGCAGCGTCCCTTTTCTCCGGCCTTGAGGATTGCCTCCCGCTGCGCCGCAAAAAGCCTCTCGTTCAAAGGCTTACTATAAAAATCAAAAAGACTCTGCCCGAAGCCGAAATTGAAGGGTACCCTTTCATCGTAGATACGAAAATCCTCCGGAGTCAGGCTCGAAGATTCCACTGCCGAGCGGATTATCATATCCTTATCCAGATAATAGTACCCCAGCCGCTCTGCCACGGCTTTTCCTATCTGCCCGCCGCCGGCGCCGAACTGCCGGCTTATTGTGATAATACTCTTCATCTACAGTACCTTGTTCAGGAAATCTATGGTTCTGGGCTCCTTCGGATGGAGAAGCAGCTCATCCGGCGTCCCTTCCTCCACGATATAGCCTCCGTCCATAAAAAGCACCCGGTCGGAAACTTCTCTGGCAAAACCCATTTCGTGAGTGACGATCACCATGGTCATACCGTCGGACGCCAGAGCTTTCATGACCTGAAGAACCTCTCCGACCATCTCCGGGTCCAGCGCCGAGGTCGGTTCGTCAAAAAGCATGATGCCCGGCTGCATGCAAAGAGCACGGGCTATGGCCACTCTCTGCTTCTGCCCGCCCGAAAGCTGGCTCGGAAAGCTTTCCGCCTTCTCCACCAGTCCCACTCTGGAAAGCATTTCCATGGCACGCTTTTTTGCCTCCTCAGGAGTGCATTTTTTCAGCTGCGCCGGCGCCAGAGTCATATTGTCGATTACATTGAGATTTTGAAACAGATTAAAGTGCTGAAAAACCATACCTATGTTTTCCCGCACTTTATTGATGTTTACCTTTTTTGCGGTAATATCCACTCCGTCGATTTCAACACTGCCGCCCGAAACCTCTTCAAGCCGGTTTAAGCATCTTAAAAGTGTTGACTTTCCCGAACCTGACGGGCCGATGACCACCACAACCTCACCCTCGGTGACATCTGTGGATATATCCTTTAAAACCTCAAGATCTCCGAAGCTTTTCTTCAGATTCTTCACACGAATCTTGACTTTTCCCCGATCAGCGCCCAACGTTCAGCCTCCTTTCCACCATCTTTGCGCTCCTTGAAAGAATCGTGATCACAATAAGGTACATCACTCCCACGATTGCCCATGTCTGGAACGCCATGAAGGTATTAGCCTGCACGTTTTTTGCGGTATTGACCAGTTCAGGAAATCCTATAACGGAAAGAATTGAAGTATCTTTAAGTGTAATGATGAACTGATTAATAATGCTCGGAATCATGGTACGTATCGCCTGCGGAAGGACAACCTTCCGCATCGATACGAAATAAGACAATCCCAGAGATCTCGCTGCCTCCATCTGTCCCACATCCACCGACTGAATCCCGGCCCTTATGATTTCCGACATGTATGCCCCGCAGTTAAGGGCAAGGCATATCGTGCCGGCCTGAAGAGCACTCAGGATTATATTGAACCCGCCGATAATCGTGTTGAACAGGTACGGCATTCCGAAATAGATGAAAAATGCCAGCACAATCATCGGAACGCCACGGATAACATCCACAAAAACCTGAGCAATTACATTACAGACCCGGTTTTTAAGGACACTCAGCATTCCGAAAATCAGTCCGATTATGCATGCAAAAAACAGTCCCAGCAGCGCCAGCAGCAGCGTCCGCCCCATTGCGGTAAGAAGCAGACCGCCGTATTCTGTGATAATCTTTACCATACTTCCCTCTCTGCCGCGTGTTTACGGCTTTCGCTGCGCTTTACTCCCCGAGATACTTCGCCAGAATCTCATCATACTTGCCGTTCTCTTTGATATTTTTAAGACCGGCGTTAAACATGTCCAGAAGCTCCTTGCTGCTGTCCTTGAAAATGGCGAAGCCGTAAGCCGCCGGATCATTACCCGTTCCGTCCACAAGCTTCATGGAGAGACCGCCGTCCTTAATGTTTGCAGCCATGATCGGTGTATCGTCAAAGCAGGCCGCGACCTGTCCGCCGGTGACCGCCTGATACATTGTGGGCGAATCCTCAAAATAGGTCACTGTAAAGTCATATTCACCGGCAAGGCTCTCGGCGTACTCGGCGCTCATGGTTCCTGTCTTTACCGCCACGGACTTACCCTTAAGACCGTCAAAGCCGGTGATGTCGGAGGAAGCCTCCACAGCCATGCACTGATTGGCATCGTAATAACCCTCGGAGAACATCCAGCCGGACTCCTTGCGCTCTTCGGTAATTGAAGCTCCGGCGATCATGCCGTCCGCCTGTCCCGCCTGGCAGGCCGCAATTGATGCGTCCCATCCGAGAGACTGAAGATCATATTTAAAGCCCTGATCCTCTGCCACAGCCGCAAGAATATCCACGTCGATTCCCACAAAGTCACCGTTGGCATCGGTGTACTCAAAGGGCTTGAAAGCCGTATCGGTTGCAATTATCCAGGTTTTATCGGAGTCCGAAGCATCCGCTGCCTCTTCGGTCTTTGCTTCCGCCGCGGGAGCAGCCGCATCAGCCGCAGGCGCAGGCGCCGCACCGGTACAGCCCGTAAGACCTAAAACCATGGTGATCGAAATAATACCTGCCAACACTTTTCTTTTCATTTTTTCTCCTCCTCGTGATTGTTGCTGTTTTCGAAAGACATGCTTTTTTCTTTCGCCGCTTTATATGGAAAAGGCGTCTGTCAAAAGCAGACGCCTTCGCCGTTTGACAACAATAATAACGCTTTTATGCAATTATTGCAAGCTTTGGGCTTTTTCCCTGCCGCCCATTTTGTGCAGCAGGAACATAGTCAGAACCATAAGAACTATGCCGACAATGAGGGCCAGAATCGCGTTCTGAACGAAGCCGGCCAGGATATAGGTCACGAAAGACACGGCTGCGGCTGTAAGAGCATAGGGCAGCTGGGTGGAAACATGAGCTATATGATCGCACTGGGCTCCGGCTGAGGACATAATTGTCGTGTCCGAAATCGGTGAACAATGGTCGCCGCATACCGCTCCTGCCATACAGGCGGAAACACAGATAATGGCAAGAGGATTTCCTCCCTCCAGAGGGAAGACCTTTAATGTGATCGGAATCAGAATTCCGAAAGTTCCCCAGGAAGTTCCCGTGGAGAAGGAAAGGCCGCAGGCAATAAGGAAAATAATGGCAGGCAGGAAATAAAGCAGGGACTCCGCACCGGAGTTCACAAGATTTGCCACATATTCCGCAGCTCCAAGGGAATCAGTCATGGACTTTAAGGACCAGGCCAGTACCAGGATCGTAATTGCAGGCACCATAGCCTTAAATCCTTCCGTTATGCAGGACATGCAGGCCCTGAAATTCAGTACCCGCCGGATCATATAGAAAAGCAGCGTTATTATAAGAGCAATAAATGATCCCAGCACAAGCCCCACGGAAGCATCACTGTCCGCAAAGGCATTCACGAAACCCGCGCCCGAGAAAAACCCTCCGGAGTAGATCATTCCTCCGATACAGGAGATAATCAATATTATAATAGGAAGAACCAGATCAATAACCCCTCCCTTTCCCTCTGGAGTTTCTTCTTTCGCATAGGGCGGGGCCGCAACCGTAAAAAGATCACCGTTCAGGGCATTCTTCTCGTGCTTTGCCATCGGACCGTATTCCACCTTAAACAGTACAAGGCAGATCATCATAACGATAGTCAGCAGAGCATAATAGTTATAGGGAATTGCCCGGATAAAAAGCAGCAGCCCGTTTGTGCCTTCCGGAGCAAAACCGGAAACCGCTGCCGCCCAGGAGGAAATCGGCGCAATAATGCAAACCGGGGCAGCTGTTGCATCAATGAGGTATGCCAGCTTCGCCCTGGAAATCTTCTGCCTGTCTGTTACCGGCCGCATCACGCTTCCCACTGTAAGGCAGTTGAAATAGTCATCAATAAAAATAATTACGCCCAGCGCTATTGTTGCAAGCTGGACACCGGCTCTGGAATGAACATGCTCCGTTGCCCACTTTCCGAAAGCGGCTGAACCCCCGGCCTTGTTCATCAGGGCTACAAGAATTCCGAGAAAAACCAGAAATACCAGTATGCCGGCGTTATAGGCATCAGCAAGCTGGGCTATCATCCCTTCCGCGAAAATGTGATCCAGGGTTCCGAAAAAGTTGAAGCCCGAATAAAAGAGACTGCCTACAATAATCCCGATAAACAGCGAGCTGTAGACCTCTTTTGTCGTCAGTGCCAGAATGATCGCCACCAGCGCCGGCACCAGAGACCAGAATGTTGCATACATTTGTTTACCCTCCCTCCCTCAAAGAAAGATTCTCCATTTTTGCACTATCATGCAATAGTTGCGTGACTTTAGCGCTTTATCAGCATAAAGTGTAACATTCGTTTCCTGATTCGTCAAGGCGCCGGGAACGCTTGTTGCGCCTTTTTTCAGGGTGGATTATACTTAACAGTAAGCGTCAAAAGTCTTTCAAGGAGGTTTCTGTGATGTTTCGTTTAAATCTCTTCACGAAAAAAGGATTTCCCGTTTTCCTCTGCATCATGCTTGGTATTTTCTGCTTTGGAAGCGTTCCGGTTCTGGCCGGTCCGAATGCTGCCGGGGAAGAAGAGATAAAAGGGAGCGGTGCCGGCTACACCGCAACTCTTTTTGACGGCACAAACGGCCTTCCAACCTCGGATGCCAATGCCATAGTCCAGACTCCCGACGGCTTTATATGGATAGGAAACTACAGCGGCCTTATCCGATACGACGGCACATCTTTTTTCCGCTATGACGCATCAAACGGCATTTCCAGTGTCGTCAGTCTTTTTGTCGACTCAAAGGAACGGGTCTGGATAGGCACCAACGATTGCGGTGTTCTCTTTTTCGACCACGGAGAATTCCACGCCTTCAGCAGGGAAGAAGATCTCATGTCTTCCTCCATCCGTTCCATAGAAGAGGACAGCGACGGCAACATCCTGATTGCCACCACCCAGGGACTGGCCTATGTCGATTCCGAAAACGAGCTTCATGCCGTTAACGACCCGCAGTTAAACGGAAAATATATCTGCGAGCTGCAAAATGACGGAAACGGCATTATTTACGGCGAAATGCTCAGCGGTGACTTTTTCAGCATCGAGGATCTCCGTGTTTCCAGCTATTTCAACGGCTCTTCCCTGAATTTCGGCGCAATAAGCTGCATCTATCCGGACACCGGAAATCCCGGCTATATTTATCTGGGCACGGAGGAAAGCAATATCTTCTACGGCAGCGTGAATGACGGCATGAAAAATGCCCGTTGTCTCAACGCCTCTCCGGAAACCAGCATAAATCGTATTACCCGGCTTGGTTCCCAGCTCTGGGTATGCGCCGATAACGGTATCGGATATTTCGATTCAGAAGACCACTATGTTTCTCTTGAAAACATCCCGATGAACAACTCCGTGGATGATATTATCGAGGATTATGAAGGAAATCTCTGGTTCGTCTCCTCCCGCCAGGGAGTGATGAAAATATCCCGCAATCAGTTCAGAGACCTGTTTCTGGCGGCAAAACTTCCTGACATGGTGGTCAACTCCACCTGTCTGTACCACGACGATCTTTTCATCGGTACCGACTCCGGCCTTGTCTGCATGGATAAATATTACAATGTAAAAGAGACCGAACTCACCGACTATCTTAAAGACATCAGGATACGTTGTATAAAATCAGATTCAAAAGATAATCTCTGGCTCTCCACTTACGGAGAAAAGGCGCTTGTACTCATGCGTCCTGACGGTTCCATCCAAAGCTTCACGGAAACAGAAGGCCTTCTTAATAATAGGGTCCGCTCCACCGAAGAACTGTCAGACGGCAGCATCGCCGTTGCCACCAGCGGAGGTGTCAACATTTTAAAAGACGAAAAAATCATCGCCGCCTACAGTGAAGAAGACGGAATACACAATACCGAGATTCTTTCCATGGCCGAAGGAGCGGACGGAAAGCTCTATCTCGGCAGCGACGGTGACGGAATCTATATTGTCGATCAAAACAGGACCTCCCGTCTTGGAACCGGCGACGGACTTACCTCCGAAGTTATTTTAAGAATAAAGAAGGATCCGAAGGAAGGATTTTTCTGGATCATCACCAGCAATTCCCTTGCCTTCATGAAGGATCAGCACATCACTACAATAAAGAATTTTCCCTATTCAAACAATTTTGACCTCTATCGGGATAATAACGACAACATGTGGATTCTGGCCAGTAACGGAATCTACGTTGTGGATGCCGGGCAGCTTCTTTCCGATCAGGAAAATATGGAATATACACTCTATGATACGAAAAGCGGGCTGCCCACTGAAACAACGGCTAATTCCCGCAGCGCCATTACTGACGACGGCACTCTCTATATTGCCGGCACCAGCGGGGTGACGGCAATTAATATAGATAAAGCCGCTGAAGAAACGCGGGAAATAAAGCTTGCCGTTCCCTCCATCGAGGTTGACGACCAGCTTTATAACGTTGAAAACGGCAGCGTTACAATCCCCTCCGGCAGCCGCAGAATAATCATCGACGGTTACGCCCTGACCTTTTCCCTTCAGAATCCGAAGGTCAGCTATTATCTGGAGGGGTTTGACGACTCTCCCATTGTTTCCACGAAACAGGAAATGCAGCCTGCGATATACACAAATCTTGACGGCGGCGAGTATACCTTCCACCTCTCCACCGTTAATACCCTTACCGGTGAAGAACAGAACTCCATAGCGATACGTATCATAAAGAAAAAGGCCCTGTATGAATACACTGTGGTGCAGATTTCTCTGGTGATCCTTCTTATTGCCGTTATTTTATTCATCGTCTGGATGTATTTCAGAAAAAGAACCGAACGGCTGGAACGCAAAGCTGAGGAGGACAGAAAATTTATCGCCCAGCTTTCCAAAACCTTCGCCAAGTGCATTGATATCAAAGACACCTACACCAACGGCCACTCATTCCGTGTGGCGAAATATACCGGGCTTATAGCTGAAAAGCTGGGATATTCCGAAGCCGAAACGGAAAAATTCTATAATATAGCTCTTCTTCACGATATAGGAAAAATCGGAATTCCCGACCGGATATTAAATAAGCCCGAGCGGCTTAACGATGAAGAATATCAGGAAATGAAATCCCATCCCGAAAAAGGCTATCAGATTCTCTCTGACTTTCAGGATATCGAACCCGAATTTGCCTACGGTGCGGGCTACCATCATGAACGCTTCGACGGAAAAGGCTATCCCAAAGGCCTGAAGGGTGAAGATATCCCTAAAGTGGCCCAGATCATTGCAGTGGCGGATACCTTTGACGCGATGTATTCAACAAGGCCCTACAGGAAAAAGCTTCCGCTGGAAACCGTTGTGGGCGAAATAAAACGAATCGCCGGCACCCAGCTCAACCCCGAAATAGTAGATGCCTTTATCGCTCTATACGAAGAACACGTTTTTGATAATGAATAACCAAGCGCGTTTATTCAGGATCACAAACCATTGAGTTCCATGAACGCGCACATGTTTCCGCGTCTTCCCAGGCTTGCCCGATGGGAGAAAAGATAACTGCTGTTACACGAAGTGCAGATACCCGCACGTAAAATTTTCTCCCCGGGCACACCTGCCTCCTCAAGTATTCTGACATTGGCCTCTTCCAAGAACAGCTGATATTTTCCCGGAGCCTTTCCGCGGCGAAGTATCCCCCCGTTCAGAACATTTTCGTCAAAATTATTTCGAAAGGCCTCTGCCACATCCTCTCCTACCTCATAACAGTCTCCGCAGATCGACGGACCGATTCCGCAAATGCAATCCGAAGGTTCCGTCCCGAACTCTTCCTTCATTTTTTTCAAGGTAACAGCCGCCATTTTCATTGCCGTCCCTCTCCATCCTGAATGAGACAGTCCAATAGCCTTTCTTACGGGATCCACAAAAAATAACGGTGTGCAATCTGCGTGAAATGTAGTAAGAATGAGGCCTGGAACGTTTGTTATCAACCCATCGTTATTTTTAAGCCTGCAATCTCCTGCAACTCCCGACCCCCGATCCGATTCAATAACACGATGAACATTAACCGTATGCGTCTGGTTTCCGGCCACAAAATCTTCCAATGAAGAACCATGTCCGAAAAAATTTGCGACCCTGCGGTAATTTTCCCTGACGTGCTCCGGATCATCTCCCCTGTTAAAACCGAAATTCATGGTTGAAAATATACCTTCACTGACCCCTCCGACACGGGTTGAGAACATATGATTAACAATTCCGGTTTCTTTAAGGGCAGGGAACATAAGTATCTCCATCCCTCCCTGTTCGATTCTTACCATATCACTTCCTGAGTGTTTTAGCTTTAACCCCTCCATAATCCGGCCTTTCTGAAATTATAACAAGTGTGTGCATTTTTCAATTCATTAAGCATGAAATTTAATTCTCTTTCTTTATTTTTCCTTGAAAATTCGGCTTTATCGACCTTTCATCGCTTTTCATTTTACATGATTTCCGCCTCTCCTTCAAGTGTTCGATTTTTTTATTCGAATTTGATTAACATAATTCATTTCAAATTATTATCAAAATACTGTTTTCTGATATATTTTCGTCCTGCGCCGAACATGAGTTCAATGCTTTTTTGAGTGCTTTTTCGTCCCTTTCCGATGTCTCCCCAAAGCGCCTTCGAACCCCCTTTTTTTCGAATCTATGTTCTTTGCCTCTGTTTTTCACAGTTGTCCGGCCGCCGTCTCTGCAAACATTTGTTCCGGCCTGTTTTTTGATTCATTTTTAATGTTATTTAACCGCGCTCCCACTTATAACATACGTTTTGACACTGGCGTTATCATTAAAAACGGCAATTTTGATTTTCATAATGTTGTTTATTTATTCCGCTTATTCAATTTAATCCCAGTGTAAACAGGGGTTACCTACTTTATAACTCGTTTAAATCCGGAATTATGGTTTACATAAATGTTCGTATTTAATATCTTTTTCCGCCCTTTTCAGTTCTGCTACGGCAATACAAGTACAAAAAAGACGTAAAAAAAAGAGCCGGCACTCATTGCTGTCGACTCTTTTTTTAATACTGCTTCTATACAACCGTTATTATTTTATTCTGATCCGGATACGCTTCCCTTTTCCTTATACCTCAACTGCGGAAGTCTCTTTGGATTTGTAGTATTCCTCGAAGAGCTGATTCGCCGCATTAATGGTCTGCTTGCTGATCTCAGGAAGCTCCTTCCCCCAGGTTTCCTCTGCCATCTTATAACCCTTCTGCATCGCCTCCTGCATCTCTTTCATCTTGTCCACATCATCCCCTGCAAGAGCGCTGGCAAAATCAAACAGCCTCTGGGAAGTCTGCTTTACTCCCCAATATCCGTCCTCAGATATGTCCTGCTGTGCCTGAGCCTTCGTCTCGGGATCCACCTCATACTCTCCACTGGCGAGGAAACGCCACATTTCGGTTCCTGTCGCCTTGGAATACGCGGTTGCCTGCCCGGTCATCATCTTCTGGACAATCCCCAAAAGCCTCTGCTCATTCTCCGCCTGTGTCTGTTTCAGTTGCGCCACGAGAGCGGAACGGTCACTCTCGCTCATCTTATTAATCGAATACAGCCCTGCTTTAGTTTTGGAATCAGCTTCTTCCCCGGACTTTTCATAAACCGCTCCGACCGTCTTTTCCGCGTCCTTATCTGCATCTTTTTCCGCTGCCGCAGTTCCCTGTCTGGCCTCAGTGTTCGATGCATTGACCGCCGCTGAAACGTTATAGATTGAATTATCCTGATTCGTAACGCCAGATATTGTATTATTTGCCATCATAGACTCCTTTCTGTCCCTCGTTCGGGATCAAAGATCCGTATCAATCTTCCGTGACATAAGATCCGATAATACGTCGGAATATCCGCCGGTTTTGGTATAGGACTGATTGCTTCTGGTAACGGCATTGCTCATTCCTGTAGCCTTTGTCGCCACGTTTTCCGAAAACGAATTGTCTGCTCCGAAAACGTTTTTAAGCGTATGCATCGGAACATCCTTGATCTTGTCAGCATCGAAAGACAGCTTATTGTCCGCACCTATGGACACCCCCGCGCTGGCAAGGATGCCGCCCATTTTCCGGGCCTGAGAAGTCATCCACGCCCCGTTCTGCAGTACACCCGTGACATTGGAATCTCCGGCTTTGTCCACAACATCGTTATAGGCATCAACAAATGCTCCGATGGCCTTTTTGATGGCGTCATAGTCGTAATCCTCGGTTGTGGTCTCTTCCCCTGTCTCCTTATCCTTCGTTGTGATCTTCTTTTTCTCCCAGAGCTTTCCGTCACGAAGCGCATCCGCCGCTTTTTTCAGGGTATCCGCACTGGCTTTCATAGTGGTAAGTCTGGAAGGATCTTCCTGTCCGGAGGCGGCCGCTTCTGCTTTCTGATTCTTATAATATGCGTTCAGAACCTTTTTATAAGAACCGTTTTTAATGGAAGCATAGTTGGCAAGATCAATCGCACCCGAATTCGAAGAATTGCCCGATGTCGATGTGGAAAACAGACTGTCGAGCTCAGGCTTGGAGTACTGGGAACTGTAATCGCTCCAATTTCTGATTTCTGACATGTTTACCCTCCTTGTTTCTGCGTGTGTGAAATCCGTTTCACCATCAAGATAGAAGGCAGCTTTTCCGCCTTTCTATACACTATATCGTAAAGACGCCCCGAATACTTAAGGGCTTTAACAAAAAAATTTTTAATATTTTCAGACTTCCCTATTCGTCCTGAAGTCTTTCAACGAGAGCGAGCATTGCTTCCGCACTGTTAAAATTCTTAGGAATGATTTCCGAGGCGGGAATCGAAATATCATATTCATCATTTAACGTACTGATGATCTGCAGAATATCGAAAGAATCCAGCACATGGCCGTCCACCAGAGCTTTTTCAGACGCAAAATCCACATCATCCTTTATTTCCGATAATATCTCTAAAAGTCTCTCCATTGAATATCACACTCCTTTACCCGGATCAAAGCCTGCTCTGAGGCAGGTTGATTTCACTGCTTCTGACCCTTCCTCTGACGCAATGCGCTCCCCCGTCCGCGCTGTACGTAACAACGGCAGGAAGCTCGCGGCTTAAGAAGAGATACATCCCCTCTGTTACAGAATAGGCCCCTATGTTATAAAATGCAAGTACATCCCCGATATCCGGCTTTGCAAGGGGACAATCCCGTACCAGCACATCCGCGGTCGTACAAAGACTTCCGCAAAGGGTGAAATGCTCCTTTTCCGAAGTATCCCGCTTCGGCTCTCCCGCGGAAGAAAAATGTCTGATAAGAGGCCGGTACATGCCCATCATCTGCCCGTAATAATTCACATGGTTAATACCGCCGTCCACAATACAGTAGCGGGCTTCTCCATCTTTCTTTACATCTTCTATCCTCGTCAGATAACACCCACATTCCGAAACAAAGAAACGTCCCATCTCCACCGTAACGTGTGTTATTTCTGTCATTTTACCAAGCAGGGGCACCAGTTCTTTCAACGGCAGCAGCGTATCGGAAAAGTCCTCGTTTTCAAAATAGGGGTACGGCAGCCCCGGACCATATTCAAGACACTCCGGCTTAATACCGAACCTGTCCCGTATCTCGCGGTACAAATCCGACAGCATCCCAAGCTCCTTCTCACGGTGAGAAAGCTTTTTTCTTCCGGTTCCCATAAAATAGTGTATTCCCTTAAACTGAAGGGCCGGAGTATCACCTGTATGGGAAAGGAGCCGGAAAAGATCCTCTTTTGACATTCCGAACTGGTTTCCCCCGGAAAGGCGCAGCAGAACCGGAATTGTTTTATTCAGACCGGCGGCCTCCTGATTTAAAAGTTCGGCATGGTGCTTTGATTCAGCTGTCAGCATTCCTGCACCGTAACGGATGGCCTCACGAATATCCTCTGCTCCTTTATTCACTCCTGAGTAGATTATTCTCTCTCCGGATACCTTCAGGGCCTCACATATCTCCAACTCTCCCGGAGAGCACACCTCAAAACATCTCACCAGTGCATTCATCGCAGGAATAAGAAGCGGATTTGCCTTGACGGAGTAGCAAATATCGATCTCCCCGGGTATGATGTCTCTTATTTGCTCCATCCGCGTTTTTAAAAGGTCTGTATCAAACACATAAAGCGGCGTTCCGAATTCTTCTGCCAGACGCAGCAGCTCACTGTCTTTCATTTCAGGCTTTTCCTTTCCGTTGCGTTACCTTTCTGACGAAACTCTTTTCCCATTCCGTCTATGAGTATTACCCTCTCTCATGCGGGATCATATTTCCCTTCCAGCAGGGCTCTGCGGTCTATCTTCCCGTTTTTATTAAGGGGCATTGAAACAAGCTCCTTTATGCTGTTCGGCACCATATAGGGAGGCAGCTTTTCCCGAAGAAAAGCCGACAGAGCCTTTTTATCCGCCTTGCCCAGATAAAACATAAGAATCCTGTGCTTCGCCTCATCATAAACACAGCAAACCCTCTCAACCTCCGGCGCGGAGGATGCCACGGCCTCGATTTCTCCCAGCTCTATCCGCTGTCCCATATGCTTGATCTGAAAATCCTTGCGGGAAACATAGATGAGATTTCCCTCCGCATCGAATTTCCCCAGATCCCCGGTTCTGTAGACCGGTTCCAGAAAACGGTTCTGCAGTGGATTCTGAACGAACACCGCTTCGGTGCGTTCCTTATCGTTATAATACCCCTCCGCCACTGCCGTTCCGCTGACAACAATCTCACCGACCTCTCCCGGTTCTTTAATAAGCTTATCCTCCCCGGAAAGCAGAAAAACCTTCTCATTGGGGAAAGGAATGCCGGCAGGAATAACCTCTCCGTCCTCAAAATCCCTGTCCAGAATATAATAGGTACAGTTGCAGGTGATTTCTGTGGGACCGTACAGATTGACATAAGTTGCATCGGGCAGAAAACGCTTCCAGACCTTCAATTGTTTTACAGGCATGACCTCTCCGCTGAACATTACCCGTCTTACCGTTTCGGGAACCCGGTAATCAAAACCGTTCATAATCGACACAAAGCACATGGCGCTCACTGCCCAGACAAGGGTCGTAACCTTATGATCCGCAAGATAATCCATCAATTGCATCGGAACTGAGAAGTACTCCCTGGGAATGATCTGTACTTTCGCGCCGGTATACAGAGCGCTGTAAATGTCTTTAACAGAAACGTCAAAGTCAAACGGGGCCTGATTCCCGAGAATATCCGTCTCATTGATGTCAAAGAGCTCCGTAAAGCAGTCGATGAAATCAATAACAGATCTGTGTGCAACGGTGACCCCCTTGGGCACACCGGTGCTGCCGCTGGTAAAGTTTACATAAATCGGATCAATATCCAGCGCCTCTGCCCTCACCTTTTTCAGAAGAGCCTCATCCGGCCTGTTGTTTTCCAGAATATCCTCTATAACAAAAAACTCCGTGCCGGTCTTAATCTTTTCGGCTTCCGAAGCGCTTTTCCGGTCAGTCAGAATCACTGCGGGCTCCAGCACATTAAGAATCTTTTCCACCCTGGGAAGAGGGGAACGTACATCTATTACGGAATAAAATCCCCTTGCATATATCGTTCCCAGCATTGCGGTAACGGCGATGTTGCTCTTATCCAGATAAAAAGCCACTGGCGCGTTTTCCGGAATCCGTTCCGCCAGGAAGCTTCCGACTGTCTTTGCCCCTCTTTCGAGTTCGGAAAAGGTCAGATCGCCGTCCACATCCCCAAAAGCCGCTTTGTCCGGGTATTTCCCGGCGGATCGTTCAAGCAGTGAAAGCACATTAGAAAAACGCATACATAAACCCCTCCGTAGCCGTTCCGTAGATTAATCCGAATTGTATCAGATAAAAGATCAGAAAGTAAACCGCCCAGCGAAATGCCGGATTACTCTCAAGAATAACCGTCCGTACATCCTTCCCGCATTCCTTCATTATATCAGTGACAAGAAGCATACCAAAGGCAACGGCCGCAATGCATACCGTCCATTCATTGAAGGCTGAGCCGTAGAGCTCCCGGATTCCGGGAAGAAACGCAGAAGGCTGAAAAGAAAACAAGGTGTTTTTAAGCGCGGTAAACTCACATTTCACATCCAGAATCCTGTCAAAGTACCAGCCGATATTCACTATAAGAAATGTTCTCGCCATCCTGAAAAACCGGAGGCCTTTTGAATTGCCGGAAAAAGAAAACCGCATCCCGACAAGATCCTCGGCAGCTATCACCAGCCCGTTATACAGTCCCCAGGCAATATAGTGCCACTGGGCTCCATGCCAGATTCCGACTATAAAAAAGACGAGAATATTGGCAACGCAGGCCGGTATCACCGAACCCGCCTGCGGCCCGAAACGCTTTTTCACCCGTTTTCCAAGTCCCTGCATAAGCTTTGTCAGTGCAAAGGGGTAAAACACGTAATCCCTCATCCAGGCTCCAAGGGAAATATGCCACCTCCGCCAGAAATCTCCTAAAGACACGGAAAAATACGGCTGGCGGAAGTTTTCGGCCATACGTATGCCGAAGGCATCTGACAGGGCAAGCACCATGTCTATCCCTCCGGAGAAGTCGGCATATTGCTGGATTCCGTACAGTAAAATCCCGGTCACGATCATACAGCCCGGCGTTTCCGGTTCTACATGATCGAGGATCAGACTCACTGCACCGCTCAGTAAATTCGCCAGAGCAAACTTCTTTACCGCCCCCCAGGCAAAGAGTAGAAGTGAACGGCGCATGGCGGAAAAGCCGGTTCTGTGAGTCGTTTGAAACTGAGGCGCCAGACTGTCATACCGGTTTATCGGCCCCTGAATCAGAGCCGGAAAATATGACACAAACAAAAGGTATTTTAAGGGATTTTTTTCCGCCGCATATTTCCCCCCGTAAATATCGATACAATACCCTACGGACTGGAAAGTATAGAAGGAAATCCCCAGAGGAAGGAGAAGGGCTGAGGCGCCATGAAACAAAGTCCAGTTTTGCACTTCAGTGTTAAATATCAGTCCCAGAAGCTTAAGAACACCGTTCCAGTATTTAAAGAACGCCAATATCCCGAAATTCAGAAGAAGAACCGCCAGAAGCACCAGCCGCTTTTTTCTCAGGGTATCCGCCTTGATCCTGTCCTTTTCCTCCTTACCGAGTCCCGGCTCTTTTCTCCTTTCCTTTGCTTTAAGAGCAAAGCGCTCCATAGCCAGCGCTCCTCCCCAGACGCTGAAGGAGGTAATCAGGATAAAAATCAGATTTTTCCATCCGGAAAAGGCATAAAACACCAGATTGGCCACAACAAGGACAACCCATTGTTTTCGCCTCATAAGTGTATAATAAAGGATATAGGCTGTCAGAAAGAACAGGGCAAAGCTCACTGAAAATATATCCATTCCCTAGTCCTCCTCCACATCCTCATCCAAAAGCCGGAGACTCTCCTGCGAAGCACCGCCATACAAGGTGCAGCCCCGGTAGGGCTCCTCTTTTCCTTCAAGATATACGTCAATTATAAGGGTTCCCGACTCTCCCTCCGGGTAGGAAACCGTCTGTTCCGGGCCCCGGTCCCTGCAGCGAACCGGCTTCTCCTCTCCCTCCGGAAGAGTGAACACCTCATAGGAAAGCCGGTTGTCGGGCGCATCGCTTACCGCAGACAGGCTGAAGGCATGCGCTTCCCGGTCCTCCTGGGCGATGATGCCGAAAATCCCTTCTCCCTCTTTTTCTCTTTTTTCAGCATAGGAATCATAAAACAGCTCTTCTTCCTTTATCCCGCCCGCAAGGAAACGGCCAAGCAGCCGGCTGAATTTCTCCGCGCCATACTGATTGATATGATTGTCATCCATAAAATCGGCGTCAGAGAGAGGAAGATACTCACTCCTGCAGAGGTTGAAATCATACCACTCTGCGCCAATATCCGAGGTAAGCTCCCGGAATCTTCTTCTGAACTCATCGTAGTTTTCCACGCCCACAAGCTGGAAATCCGTAGTGGGGGCGCAGAAAAAAGCAAGCTCTATCCCCCTGTCCCGGCAAAAGTCTCCTATCACATGAATTGTTCTCCGCCAGTCTTTGGAGAAATTGTGGAGATTCAATTCGCAATAGGGCTCACCGGACACAAAACCGGTGCCGTCCATCCGGATTTCAGACCCCACATAACCCTTGCCGTAATATCTCTCTATTGAATTATTGACATAGCCATAGTTCCTGTATTCCTCAGACTGCTTTCGCTCAAGAATATCCGGTATCCTGCGGATTTCTTCGGTCATTCCCTTATATTTTCCCAGGGGCAGGAAGGTATTCGGATATTTTTCAATGGAAGAAGCACGCAGCATATATTTAAGCTTATCCGGCGAAAAAGGCATATATTCCGTCAGAATATAGGTACTGGTAAGCTGTGAGCGGTCATGAAAGGGTATTTCCAGGCAGGTGTTGAATTCCACCTCCAGAAAAATGCGTTTAAGGTTGTGGTGTTTTGCCGCTTCACGGATCATGGCAAGCGATCCGTCAATGGACTGGCTTGAGGAGCCGGCATTAAATGAATTAACTCCAAGCTCTTCGTCCACCACACGGGGATCCACGCCCCGGTAACAATGGGAAGAGCCGGTAAAAAGCACATCGATATTCTCAGGAGAATGATAGAGCTCATGGAGCATAACACGCGTATAGGAATCAACGTCGTCCATAAGTATATATTTCAATCCACGCTGAGTCAGAAGTATGAGCGCAAGAAATATAAAGCTGTATGCAAGAATGCGGACCCTGCGCTTCATCTGCCCTCCAGACTTCCTCTGTGTGAACCGCCCCACGGATTTCTGTTCCCGATTCCCATTGAAAAACCGGAAAGACCTGCTTTCCGTAACAAAAACGATTTTAACACAATTGATGGTGGTGTGCAATGTGAAAGCGATCAAGATATAGTGTGTTCAAACCCCCGTAAATACGCCAAATCCCTTACTGTACAAAATACATAACTTGCGTTACAATAATGCATTGGAAATTGTATATTTCTTAACAAAGGTTGTCCTGTTTCTTTATTATAAGGCGGTTATCCGGAGTTAAGAATCAGGGAGGTGAAATCATTTATGGCAGTTTTTTATGTAGTGACTGCAATTGCGATTCTGGCATTTGCGGTATTGGGCAGAAACTTTCTGGATCTTAAGAACCACGACGAAGGCACGGACGATATGAAGGATCTTGCCCAGATCATCAGAGACGGAGCAAAGACATTTATATCAAGAGAATACAGGGTCATCATACCGACAGTTGTGATAGTCGCGATTATTTACACCGTATTCATGGAAGTGGCGTCGGGACTGACCTTTATTTTGGGCGCAACCATGAGCAGCTGCGCCTGTATTCTGGGCATGCGGGGCGGAACCTACGGCAATGTCCGGACCACAAACGCAGCCCGGGTTACCGGACACATGAGCAGAACCATAAGAATTGCCCTTATGTCCGGAAGTATCAGCGGATTTGCGGTTCCGGCTTTCGGGATTTTCGGCGCATGTCTGGTATGGATCGCATCCGGCGGAATCAATCTTGACGCAACGGGAACCGGACTTCTCGGCCTGATGGGAGCCTGGAAATCCACCTGTAACCCTCTGACAATGAGACTTACCACCTATTCGTTGGGATGCTCGCTGGTGGCAATGTTTAACCGTGTCGCCGGAGGCAATTATACCAAGGCCGCGGATATATCGGCTGATATCGTCGGTAAAAACGTGATGAATCTCCCTGAGGACGATTCCAGAATGCCCAACACGATTGCTGATTTCATCGGCGACTGCGTAAATGACATCGCGGGAAATGTTTCAGACCTTCTGGAATCCTTTGTGGCAACACCGGTGGCCACAATACTGATCGCATCCCAGGCTTTCAGCAGCAACATCCCTCTGCTCTCCGCAGCCAGCATGTATCCCTTTATTCTGGCCGGCGGCGGTCTTCTTTCAAGCGTTGTAGGTGTAAATTTCATAATTCTTAAAAACCGTAAGCAGATTAAACTGATAAACGGCGTGGAAACCGAGGTCTCACGTGAGAACGTGGATCCGGAGGAGGAGCTCAACCACGCAACCTATGTTTCCGCCATAGCAGTGGCAGTTATCGGTCTGTTTGCCGCGAAGGCTGTATTCGGAGGCCTGGAGCTCCCTTCGGTATTCAGGGCGGGCTGGCTGTCCCCCTGGGTAGCGGCTGTACTCGGAATGGGCAGCTCAGTTGCGGTAGGTAAACTTACCGAGGTCTATACAAGTCTTAAATCCAGACATGTAAAATCCCTTGCATACATGGCAACAGAGGGTGAAGCCTTTGTTGTGACCGAGGGTGACGCAGTAGGATCCCGTTCAATACTGGCTCCCTGCGTTGTTATAGTTGTATCGATGATTATTTCCGGAGCTCTCTGCGGTGTGTATGGTATAGCGATTGCTGCCCTCGGAATGCTGAGCTTTGTGGGCACCACGGTATCTATTGACGCTTTCGGTCCGGTTGCGGATAATGCCGGAGGCATCGCCGAATCCTGTCATCTTCCCGAAAGCGTCAGATGTATCACTGACGAACTGGACGCCGTCGGAAATACCACAGCGGCCATCGGCAAGGGAAACGCAATCGGAGCGGCGGCTTTCGCGACGGTGGCGCTTATTCTGTCATTTATCGGCTCCTTCCCGTCACCGGATTTCACCGAGCCAATGACCTGGGTTATGGTGATCGGCGGCATGATTATCGGCGGGGCGCTGATAGAATATTTCACCTCAATATTAACTGAAAACACGATTACGGCGGCAAAGGATCTGGCCGATGCCGGCGCAAGGCAGCTTAATGATAACCCGGCTATTTTAGAGGGAAAAGCCAGACCGGATTATGAATCTATTATCCGTAAGGCCTCTGACGATGCGCTTAGGCACATGCTTGTCCCTGCGGTACTGGCTCTGGTGGTTCCGGTAGTCTGCGGGTTCCTGTTTGGTCCGGTGTTTGTCCTGGGACTGCTCATCGGTTCCACCATTGTTGCAATTACCCGGGCGATCTTCATGGGTAATTCCGGCGGAGCCTTTGACAACGCCAAAAAATTCATCGAAGCCGGAATGCTCTATAAGCTTGGGGAAGACGGTGAGCCGATGAAGGATAAGTCCGATCCTGCCGGCGGATTTGTTGTGATCGGGAAGGGAACACCCGCGCATAAGGCAGCTGTCACCGGCGACACTGTAGGTGATACCCGTAAAGACGTGGTGGGCGTGGCCCTGGATATTTTCATCAAGATGATGTCCACGGTGTCAAACACCCTGGCGCCTCTGTTTTATTCATACCGGCTGTTCTGACAGCAGAGAATACAGACTGAATTCAAAGCGCTACGGAACTGGGTTGCCTAAGATATATGCTTGACAAAAAAATAAAAAGCGGGTATCCTGTCAAAAAAGAAACGGTGATTCTCATGAAAAAAACAATTTCGTCAGCAACTGCATTCTTCTTTTTTACCTTTACTTCGAACCGATGTAAAGGTGATTTGTGATGCATGATGATCATGAGTTGGTTTTACAGGCGGTTCGGAAAAAAATCCGAACCGCTTTATTATTTCCACAGGAGGAAAGAGTAAATGAAAAAGATCGCTTACAGCGGTATCGAAGGCTGTTTTGCCCATACGGTTGCCCGCAGACTGTTTCCTGATGAGCTGTATGTTTCATTCCCGGGATTTTACGACGCTTATGAATCGGTAGTATCCCGGCAATGTGATTTGGCCGTTCTTCCGGTTGAAAACAGTTATGCGGGAAAGGTGAAAGAAGTGATTGATATCCTGGATAAAGGAGAACTGAATATCATTGATACATACTCACTTCCCGTTGTACAGAATCTCATCGGACTGCGTGGCAGCAGACTTGATGACATCAGAATCGTTATAAGTCAGCCGAAAGCTCTTGAACAGTGTGATCATTACATAAAGGTACATGGTTACGGTGCTATTCCGTCAAGCAACACAGCTGTTGCCGCACAGGAAGTGATCAGGCGGCAGGACATGTCGCATGCCGCAATAGCCTCCCTTGAGACTGCGGCAAGATACGGCCTTAAGGTTCTTGATGAAAAAATAAACGATAAAGATGACAACAAAACAACCTTTGCAGTGTTAGCAAGGCGAGGCATCTGATCAGAAGGAAGCTGTCCCGCCCGGCTCATTGCCCTTGGGAATAAAAGCAACAGAGGAGGAGAAAAGAATGGGAATGATGTATGAAAGACAGCTCGCAATACCCGCAGAGCTCAAAGAGATGTATCCGCTGACAGCAAGGATGAATGAAACAATACAGACAAGACGGGCGGAACTTGTCTCCATATTTGAGGGAAGGCGCGATAAGCTGATCCTTATAATCGGCCCCTGCTCGGCCGATAATGAAGATTCGGTTCTGGACTATACGGGAAGACTTGTTTCCGTTCAGGATAAGGTTAAGGACAGGATTTTCATCGTCCCGAGAATATACACCAATAAACCGAGAACAAGTGCAGAAGGCTACAAGGGAATGCTTCATCAGCCCGATCCCACCGATAAGCCGAATCTTTTCAAGGGTATTGAAGCCACAAGACATATGCATATGCGTGCCGTAATGGAGACCGGTTTTGCCTGTGCGGATGAAATGCTGTATACAGAAAACTACGCCTATCTTGATGATCTGCTTGTTTATGTCGCCGTGGGAGCACGTTCCGTTGAAGATCAGCAGCACAGGCTGACATCAAGCGGAATCAGCGTGCCTGTCGGTATGAAAAATCCCACCTCGGGAGACTACCGTGTGATGATGAACGCAATAAGTGCTGCGCAGAACGCGCATACCTTTATTTATCGCGGCTGGCAGGTACATTCCGACGGGAACAGACATACCCATGCAATCCTTCGCGGATATACCGATCAGCACGGCTCCATGAAAACCAATTACCATTATGAGGATCTTGTGAGGCTCTGCGACATATACGATGAAATGAATCTTCTGAATCCGGCACTTATAGTTGATACCAATCACTGCAATTCCAATAAAAATCCCTTCGAGCAGCGAAGAATAGTCAAGGAAGTGCTCCATTCCGCAAGACATGACGGACGGATAGCGAAAATACTCAAAGGATTCATGATAGAAAGCTATATTGAGGACGGCGCCCAGAAACCCGGAGACGGCTGCTACGGCAAATCCATCACCGACCCGTGCCTTGGATGGAACGCAACGGAAGAGCTGATTTATGAGATAGCCGATCTGTTATAAGGCCGAATGAAGCTCTGATCCTGTAATCCTGAAGAAATCAATAGATTTTCGGTAAAATTATTTATTGGATTATTTATTGGATTTTTTATTACAGGCATTATATAATTTTATCGTAATATCCACAGTACTAAGTTTAAGGAGATCAGCATGTGCAGCGGTACAGGACAAAGCCAGATTAAAACGGATTCCAAAACGGCACCGCCCATTTCAACGACCATAGAGCAATCCCGGCAGTTAACGCAGGATACCGCATTGACGGGAACACAGCAGGTGACGCAGACGAACATCAATCAGCCGCCCGCTCCCGTTCTCCGGCAGCCGCAGTCTCTCCCTGCCGGACAGATCATTCCGCCGGTTCAACAGCAGCTTACAGGTCAGAACGTGCAGCCCCTTCAGCAGCGAATGGAGCAGACTACAGACCATGCCGCACCGCCGCTTCAGCTGGAAGAACCTCCGAAAGAGGAGCAGAGGGACAAAGAGCAGCAGGACGACGAACAGCAGGAAAACGAACAGCAGGAAGACAAACAGCAGAACGAGCAGCAGCAGGAGGGTCAGCGGCAGTATGCCTCGGTTACCTGGGAAAGAGAGCTAAGGCAGATGGGCACGGTCGAGGCCATGAAGCATGCGACCGGCAACCAGATCAATCTGAAGAAGGCACAGGAAAAGGCTTCCGAAACCTCGCAAAACATCATCAAGGAATTCAACATCGGGAAAAGCGTCACCAGCAAGTCCAAATGGCGCAGGGAAAAGGCATTTGAGAAAAAGAAAAAGCTATATGACGGAGAGGAAGCTTCTGCCTGGCGCGAAGCTCGTAATGACCAGGCCTGGCGGAATCCGGACTTTCAGCCCCAGCCGGTAGAGCTTGGATCCATGCGCAATGTCATTGTACAGATAATGAACTTTTCCTCTCCGCTGATCACCTTTAAGGATGACGAAGCTTTTGTGGAAAGCTATAAGAAGCATTACATAATGCTGGAAGATAGCGGCGATCTGGAAACTGCTCTGAAGGGAAAAACCCAGGCTGATCTCGATGCCGTTGTCCCCGGATTTAACATTGAAAAAGTCCGGGAAAAAGCGGAACGTTATACCGGTATCCGGGATTATTACCGGGCAAAAATGGATATCATTTCCAGCCCTTTTTATATGGTACTCAGAAAAGGCGACACCATCCGTATGACCACGATCGAGCTGACAGAGGCCATTGATAAATGCGGCGAGGATCGGAAAGAGCTGAAACAATACCTTGAAGCTGCTCTCAGACTGAAGGTTCTGGAGGAAGACGGAATACTGAACGACCGGAATAAAAAGCGCGGGTTTTACGCCTGTGAGCAGTGCGTCAGATGGAGGGCACAGCGGGATAACCAGGACTGGAGAAAATCAGAGGACGCGCCGGCCGTTCAGCCCCGGGCGTTATTCGCAAATTTTGCCGACAGCAAGGATCTGATCGAAAAAATGCTGAATTGCCCCACGGACTTTATGAAATATACGGACGATATCGCGCTCATGGATCATTTTGAGGAGAATTATGCTGTTCTGGACGAGTTTTGCAGCCTGAAGGATGTGCTGGCGGGCAAAACCCAGGAGGAACTGGACAAAGTCACTAAAGGGCAGAAGCTGGAAGCGGTCCAGAAAACGGTTCTCAAATATATTCAGATCCGGGATTTTTACCGTGCAAAGATGGACATTATGTCCAGCCCGTATTTCATGGTGATGAGCAAAAGGGATACCGCCGATCTTACCATCGAACAGCTGGAAGAACAGATAAAAAACTGTGACCTCCCTGAAAAAAAGCTTTATCTTGAAGCATCATTGAAGCTGCGGCTCCTGGCTGACCAGGATATTTATCACAACACAAAAGGAAAGGGGGCCCTCAGAGTCGAAACCTCCGGCGGAATGAGCAAGACCCACGGAGCTTATTTTGCGGTAGGCACCTTGGACAAGGGCTTGGATAAAAGCCTGGATTTTATGAAAGAGGGCACAACAGGTAAGTGGAAGAATAATCTGTCAACAATGACCCTTTCCACTGAGGAGGAAGGGAAGATTGTCGGTGTTGAAAAGCGAAAAGCCAAGCAAACGACCGATTCCATCAAGTTCATGGATGTCGGGGTAGGCGCTCATGCACGGGGCAGAGTTGTCGAGACCGGAGCTTATCTCTCTACCCTCAACAAGAACGGTAACGCTTCAGTACGGATGGATGTTGGAGAAGTCCAGGCGTCCGGAAAGATCGGCGCGACACTGGGATTTAATTGGGAAAACGGACTTACCGCCGAGGTAGGGGCATCCGCCACCGCTTCCGCTACCGGCGCGAGAGTTTCAGGAACGGCCTCTTATGCGACTGATACAAAGGTCGGTAAATTCGGTGCCGGGATAGATGGAAATGCGGAATTCCTGACCGCCAAGGCAACCGGAACATTGAAAGCCGGCAGATTTGACATGATGATAGGCGGAAAGAAGGAAACCGTTTCGGGAATTGCCGCCGAAGTCGGCGCGGAAGCATCAGTTTTCAGCGGAACCGCCACGGGCCACATTACCCTGTTCGGCGTGAAGATCAATGTTAAGGCAACGGGAAATCTTATTGGAGCCGGCGTCACGGCAGGAGGCTATCTCACAACCGGGAAGGCAGGCTTAACCCTTGGCGCCACTTTGGGAATGGGCGGCAATCTCAGTCTGGATTTCGACGCTACCTACTGGACCGACAGAATCGGGAAATATTTCCTTGGAAAGTTAAAGAAAAAAATGGGTGTAGAATAAATCAAAGAAAGGCGGAAAAAACAAATGTACAAAAATCTGTTACCTATCGGCTCTGTAGTTTTGTTAAACGGCGCAAAAACGAAGCTGATGATCACTGGAAGAATTATTTCCGATGAAAAAATGGAGACAATCTATGATTACGTGGGCTGCCCTTATCCCTTCGGAATGATGGGGGATGAGAATCAGTTCTTTTTCAACAGGGATGCCATTGAACGCGTTTATTTCATTGGTTTTCAGAACGAAGAGGAGTTACAGTTCCAGTCTGAAGTATTAGCCGAAATCGGAGAACTGGAGATCCGGGACGGCCAGATTGTGCCGAAGGAATAAGACTATGAAAATTGTCCGGATTGAACGCCATAACCGCGAGATCTTTAAATATATGCTGTTTGAACCGGAGCAGGCCCTTACCCTGTCGCCTGAACGATTCGGCGTTCTGGACGGGGATACACCCTGCGGTTCTGTTATATACAGCGTGACCGAGGACCGGATACGGCTGCATTCTTTCTTTGTGCAGTGGGAATACCGCAGAAAAGGAGTGGGAAGCGCCATGATGTCGCATCTCATCCGGCTGGGCAAAGAAAAGGGTGCCATGTTTATCACAGCCAATTTCTTCCATATCCAGGAGGCCATGGTACAGTTCCTTTTGTCCTTCGGCTTCATTATCACTGACGAACCGGGCATCTATTTTTTCAGCCTGGAGGACGCGCTGCAAAGCCAGACCGTGTGGAAATATCTGTTTGAGCGAACCTATCCGGATATCTGCAGGTCCTTCTTTGAGTTGTCAGAGAAAGAGCGGAAAGCTGTGACGGAATATCTGGCCAAAGGCGGCTATCCTGTATTACGTACAAAAGAACCGGGCTTTCAGTATTATCTGAGCTTCTGTGTTTTCGGTAAAAAGGGAGAGGTGAAGTCGGTGCTGTTAACCTTCGGGTTTGATAGCAGCATCATCATTGACTACATGATGGGAAGCGGGAGGGATAACACGTCCATGCTGCTTTTGTTCCGCCGGCTCTTAGAAGCCCTGTCCAGTATTCCGGACTGCCGGAAATTCCGGATTATTTTCCAGGCAGAAAATGAAGGTGCGGTATCTCTTGCGGAAAAGCTTCTGGAAGAATCTCTCTTCGAAGCGGATTTTGTATGTCACGCTGTCAGGGAACTGTTCTGACACCCTTTGACGTATTTTACCACTTAAATATGGCAAGTCTGTTGTTGATATTCCTGCCTATGATTGCAAACAGCTTTCCACGTACCGAGTATTTCTTCATTTCCTCGTTATAACTTCTTTCGGAAACAAAACCAAGGCGCGATTCCAGTTCAAGATACTCCTTTCCTGATTTCGTTCCCCATCCGAAAGTAGCATTCGTATTCTTTACGGCATCGTGATGGCTTCCGTGCTTTTCAAGAAAAGGAGAGTGCAGCTCCGCGAGCAGATACCCGTGAGGAAAACTGTCACAGAGCATATTCAGGCAGGTTTTCACCTGCTCCTTTGAAAAATATTCAAGCACACCCTCCATGATTACGATAGTCATATCACTTTGGGGGAGATTCTTAGTCCATTCTCCATCTAGTGCACTGCCGTCAAGCATGGTGCATCTATCCCTGTCTTCATAGACCTTACGTCTGACAGCGATCTGATCCGGCAGATCTACATCAAACCATGTGATCTTTCCGTTATCGACCTGCGAAAACTTATCATCAAAACCGCATCCGAGATTGATGCACAGAGCATCCGGATACATGGTTATAAGTTTTTTTAATTCTTCACGGAACATGATGGTTCTCGCAACAACACCTTCATGGGACAGAAACGGATCAAACCTGCTTACATCCACCCCCAGGGTATCAATAATCTCTTTCGCCTTGAAATCCTTGATCCTGGCATTTGGTCTTGCAGTCTCGCTCGCCTTGATTGCAAGCGGAATAAGTGCTGTTTCCTGAACATCTCCGAATTTTAAATCCATCTCTTTTCTCCCTTACGTTACTGTGGATCAGTTGGTTAGCTGTGGCTAACCCTATGCTGATTATATGCTCCGCTTTTCCGCGGAGCTGATCTTCTCTTCTATAACACCGTTGCTTTGGTTAGCATTCGCTAACATTTTTTTACATGATAACACTTGTTCAAGATAAAATCAATACATCTTCAGGCTTTTTTAGATGATCCGGAGTGTTGAAGAAACCGGGATCAGCGGAATCTGACCCGTTTATTCCCGGAAGGATCTTCTGATCGATATAAAGATCCCTGTTGAGATCGCGGCATTGAGCACATCTGCCACAAGCTGTGCCCGGATAAGCCCGTTCAATCCAAACAACAGGTTAAAGATAAGCAGTATCGGGATTATGAGAACAAGGTGGCGGATAATCGCCAGAAGAAATGATATTTTTCCCTTTCCTACCGCATTCATCCAGTTGACGACAAAATAACCCGCAAGCATGAAAGGCAGGGCAAAACATCTGCCGCGGAGGAACCGTGCTCCCAGGGCAATAGTCTCTTCATTGTCAATAAAAACACCGACTATCTGACCCGAAAAGATAAAGAAAAGGGCGGTACAGAAACAGGCAAATCCGACTATGACGATTGCCGCAAGCTTCGCCACCTGATCCATCCTCTTTTTGTTGCCCGCGCCGTAACTGAAAGCTACAAGCGGTACCATCCCAAGACAGATCCCGAGACCGATATTTATCGGAATACGCTCTATCTTCAGAACTATCCCCATTGCGGCAAGCGCCACATCGCCGTAAGCAGCCGTCAGCCTGTTGATGACTATCGTTACGAGGTCAAAAAAGAAGATCGCGACAGCGGCCGGAATGCCTACGGAAAACAACGTTTTAAGATTATCCCTGCCTATGTGCTCCAGTCTCTTCGGAAACTCCAATATGCTCTCGGCGCTGACTTTTCTGTATACTACAATAAAGTAGATAAGTGAAATGACATTCGACAGCATCATCGCAATACCTGCTGCGAGAACCTCATAACCCTTCGGAAAGATCACGAACATGAACAGCGGGTCGAGCACTATGTTCATGATGCTCCCGAGGCCCACGCCTGTCCCGGCCTGCTTTGCATAACCGGCATTTCGGAGTATCTGCGGAATGCACATTGAAAGCACCGTGGGAAGTGCGCCCGCCACCGATGTGGCCATCAGATACTGTTTTCCGTATTCCAGAGTGTTGTCACTGGCTCCCAGCGCTTTGAGGAGCGGGGTCATAAATATCAGTACAAGTATTGAAAAAACTATCGAGGATATCGCCGCAGCCGTGATGCTGTATGAAGAGACTTTTCCTGCTTCTTCGGTACGCTTCTGTCCTGCAAGACGGATCATCAGGCTCCCTCCGCCGACTCCGAATACGTTTGCCAGGGCCACAGCCGCCAGATATACCGACAGAGCCAGGGATGAGGCCGCTATCATATAGGGATCGTTGGTACGCCCGATAAACCACGTGTCCGCAAGATTATAAACAAGAATGATAACCTGGCTTGCTATCGTGGGGATCGCCATAGTGGCAAGCGCTCTTCCCGGTTTCATGGTCTCAAAGAGTCTGTTATTATCCATTATTCCTTTTATTTTGTCTCCATACTTTCAATGATCTTTTCCCCGATATAACCTGCGGCAGAAGGATCGTTTACAACATGGGTTCCGTCATCCAGATCATATACCTCTGTATAGAGGCTGTCTTTTATCCCTGTGGTGACAAGGAGGTTATCTCTTCATCACCGAAAAAGATCCTGCCGCTGCTGGCTCCGTCCAGTCCTCCAAGGAGATTAAGAAGCGTACTCTTACCGGCTCCGCTTGGTCCGAGTATTACCACCAGTTCTCCTTCGTTTATTTCCAGGTTCACATTGTGCAGTGCCTCATAAACCACCTGACCCGTTCTGTATATTTTCCCTACTTCTTCAAACCGGATTAAGGGCATTTTCCTAACCTCTTCATTTTCTTTTTAATCCAGTGGAGGCGGTTCTCTTTGACTTACCCACTTTCTATACCTCCTGAACGATAGTACGTATTCCGTCCCAGTCCATTTCGGAGAGCCTTTTCTGAATTCTCTGTTACCGCACCATTATACAAAATAACAGGTCTGCTGTTTAACAGTAGATCGTCATATCCCGTCTACGATATTGTTTATCCACAATCCCTTCTTTACCATGATAAAGCCGATAAGGCACTTGCTCCATTCGGCCACATTCAATGCCACGAAGATCCATATAACATAAAGATCCGTATATCTGGAAAGAACATAGGCTAACGGAACACTGACCACCCAGACGAAAAGCGAATCAAACAGGAAGGTAATTATCGTTTTTCCGCCGGAACGAAGAGTAAAATAGGCCGTATGCAGAAACCCGATCTGCGGCATGAAAAAGGCAAACGCCATCAGGAAATGGGCAGCTATACGCCGTGCTTCAGGCGTGGTGTTGTAAAGTCTCGGAAAAAGCGGCGCGGTAAAGAACATCAATAACCCGACCGCGGCGGAGGAAACAATGGTAAACGCTATAATCTTGTTATCATTATCTCTTGCCTCCTCATATTTCCCGGCTCCCAGAAGACTCCCCACTATTATCGCCACCGCGTCACCCATCGCGATCAGCATGATATTAAACACATTATTTATAGTGCTTGCGATATTATACCCCGCAACGACATTAAGACCGCGAAGCGAATAGCACTGTGAGAGAATGGCCATACCCGCTGACCAGAGGGTCTCGTTTATCAGCAGGGGAAAGCCCGTGAAAAAAAACTTTCGTACAAAACGGAAGGGCACAAGGACGGTACTGTAGATTCCGGAAAAATACGGATGCGATCCGGTATGGGTATGGGAAAAAATCACTACGATCCCCATTTCCACATAACGGGAAAGCACGGTAGCCAGGGCAGCTCCGTTGACCCCCAGCGCCGGAAAGCCGAAATGCCCGAAAATCAGGAGATAATTAAACACAAGATTGACAAACACCGCCACGACCCCGGCCCGCATCGGTATCACGGTCTCGCCGCATTCCCTCAGGGTTCCGGAATAGATCTGAACCATCATAAAAGGAGGCAGGCCGAACATCATGATCTTAAGATACTCGAGGCCGTAGCGCAGAGCGGCGGCCGGATCTCCGCCGTCGGAAAGTCCCTTTAAATAGAGCCCTATGAGGTCGCTTCCGTAAAACAGCATTATAAGGATGGCTGCAAGGGTAAGGATTACAGCCATCCAGAGCTTATAGCGAAAGGTTCGCCGGATCCCCTCATCATCCTTCTGCCCATAATATTGGGCAGTGAAGATCCCCGCGCCGGCCAGTCCGCCGAATATACAAAGTATATAGACAAAGAGCAGCTGATTCACGATGGCCACACCGCTCATCTGCTCGGTACCGATCTGCCCCACCATGATATTATCAAGAAGGCTCACAAAATTCGT